>NZ_JBHXQZ010000038.1:0-68606 GCF_042717095.1 Streptomyces sp. NPDC058632
CATTTTTTTTTTGGTTGTGGGGGTTTTTTTTTTTTTTATCCCCGCGGGGGGGGGGGCGGCCCCGCCCCCCCCCCCCCCCGCCCGTCGGACGCACAGCGGACGGTCTACCGCAGGAAGGGGTCCACCGCGACGGCCACGAAGAGCAGCGACACATAGGTGATGGACCAGTGGAACAGGCGCATCTCCTTGAGCTTGCCGCCGGTCACCTCGGACTTGGCCCGGTTGAGGAGCGCGTGCGCCTCCCACAGCCACCAGCCTCCCGCGGCCAGCGCGACCGCGGTGTAGAACCAGCCGGTGTAGCCGAGCGGGGTGAGCAGCAACGACACCACGACCATGACCCAGCTGTAGGCCACGATCTGCTTGGCGACCACCTTGTTGGAGGCGATCACCGGGAGCATCGGCACGCCCGCGCGCGCGTAGTCGTCCTTCACCTTCATGGACAGCGGCCAGTAGTGCGGCGGCGTCCAGAAGAAGATGACGAGGAAGAGGACGAGCGGCGCCCAGGACAGCGAGTCGGTGACCGCGGACCAGCCGATCAGCACCGGCATGCAGCCGGCGATGCCGCCCCACACGATGTTCTGCGACGTACGCCGTTTGAGGATCATCGTGTAGACGACGACGTAGAAGAGGAGCGCGCCGAGGGAGAGCCAGGCGGACAGCCAGTTGACGGTGAGGCCGAACAGGAGGGTCGAGACGACCGCCAGGGTGATGCCGAAGGCCAGGCACTCGCGCGGGCCGACCATGCCCGTGACCAGGGGGCGCTGCGAGGTGCGGTCCATCAGCGCGTCGATGTCGCGGTCGATGTACATGTTGAGCGCGTTGGCGCCGCCCGCCGACAGGTAGCCGCCCAGGCAGGTCAGCAGCACCAGCTGCAGATCGGGCACACCCTGCTGCGCCAGGAACATCACCGGAACGGTGGTGATGAGCAGCAGCTCGATGATCCGCGGCTTGGTCAACGCCACGAACGCCTTGACACGGGCCCCGATCGGCCGGTGACTCGGGCTCTGGCTCGTCCCGATAACCCCCGCAGGACGGGATTCAACGGCCGTCACTCGCACCCCTGACAGAGACATCCCAGCAAGCCCTCCCGGATGAAGCGGCGGTAAAGGCTCGCGCGTACCACGCCACCTTAGACGTTGCCCAGACCCGGACATTCGCGGGGGTCCGGTCGTGTTGGACGGGGTCGCTCACGACACGGATCCCGGCTCGATTGAGCAACCGGATGAGCGGCTCCGTATTCATCTGCCGAATGCGCATACTTCCCAGTCAGGAGGCGGATCGCCGGGATCCTGGGCAGTCTGGAAGGACTCGGGGGAAGCACGTCCCACGGGGGTAGGCTCGACTTCGCCGGTCTGTACTCGTCCGGCATCCGAAAGCATGTGGAGAGGAGCCCTGACCCAGGGTGAGCACCAAGCCGACCACCACAGACCTCGAGTGGACCGAACTGGACCAGCGGGCCGTGGACACCGCCCGCGTCCTGGCCGCCGATGCCGTACAGAAGGTCGGCAACGGCCATCCCGGTACGGCGATGAGCCTGGCGCCCGCCGCGTACACCCTCTTCCAGAAGGTGATGCGGCACGACCCCTCGGACGCCGACTGGGTCGGGCGGGACCGTTTCGTCCTGTCCGCCGGCCATTCGTCCCTGACCCTCTACACCCAGCTGTACCTGGCCGGTTTCGGTCTGGAGCTGGACGACCTCAAGGCGTTCCGCACCTGGGGTTCGAAGACGCCGGGTCACCCCGAGTACGGGCACACCACCGGCGTGGAGACGACGACCGGGCCGCTGGGCCAGGGGGTCGCCAACGCGGTCGGCATGGCGATGGCCGCCCGCTACGAGCGCGGTCTGTTCGACCCCGAGGCCGCCGCCGGCACGTCCCCGTTCGACCACTTCGTGTACTGCGTCGCCGGTGACGGCTGTCTGCAGGAGGGCATCTCCGCCGAGGCGTCCTCGATGGCCGGCCACCAGAATCTCGGCAACCTGATCCTGCTGTGGGACGACAACCACATCTCGATCGAGGGCGACACCGAGACGGCCGTCTCCGAGGACACCGTCAAGCGGTACGAGGCCTACGGCTGGCACGTGCAGCGGGTCGCCCCGAAGCCGGACGGCGACCTGGACCCGAGCGCGCTCTACGACGCGATCGAGGAGGCGAAGAAGGTCACCGACCGGCCGTCGTTCATCGCGATGCGTTCGATCATCGCCTGGCCGGCGCCCAACGCGCAGAACACCGAGGCCGCACACGGCTCGGCGCTCGGCGACGACGAGGTGGCCGCCACCAAGCGGGTGCTGGGCTTCGACCCGGAGCAGACCTTCGAGGTGACCGACGAGGTCATCGGCCACACCCGTGGGGCGCTGGAGCGCGGCAAGCGGGCGCGGGCCGAGTGGGAGAAGTCGTTCCAGGAGTGGCGGAGCAACAACGCGGAGCGCGCGGCCGAGTTCGACCGGGTCGCGGCCGGCGAGCTGCCCAAGGGCTGGGAGGAGAAGCTTCCGGTCTTCGAGCCGGGCAAGGCGGTCGCCACGCGCGCCGCGTCCGGCAAGGTGCTCCAGGCGCTCGGCGCGGTCGTCCCCGAGCTGTGGGGCGGCTCGGCCGACCTCGCGGGCTCCAACAACACGACGATCGACAAGACGTCGTCGTTCCTCCCGGCGGGCAACCCGCTGCCCGAGGCGAACCCGTACGGCCGCACGATCCACTTCGGCATCCGCGAGCACTCCATGGCCGCGGAGATGAACGGCATCGCGCTGCACGGCAACACCCGCGTCTACGGCGGCACCTTCCTGGTGTTCTCCGACTACATGCGCAACGCGGTACGGCTGTCCGCCCTGATGCACCTGCCGGTGACGTACGTGTGGACGCACGACTCCATCGGGCTGGGCGAGGACGGCCCGACCCACCAGCCCGTCGAGCACCTGGCCTCGCTGCGCGCCATCCCCGGCCTGAACGTCGTCCGCCCCGCGGACGCCAACGAGACCGCGATCGCCTGGCGGGAGATCCTCAAGCGCTGGACGAAGGAGTTCGGCAAGGGCGCCCCGCACGGTCTGGCCCTCACCCGCCAGGGCGTGCCGACCTACGGGCCGAACGAGGACGCCGCACGCGGTGGCTACGTGCTGTTCGAGGCCGAAGGCGGCGCTCCGCAGGTCGTTCTGATCGCCACCGGTTCCGAGGTGCACGTCGCCGTCGGGGCGCGCGAGCAGTTGCAGGCCGCCGGCGTGCCGACGCGCGTGGTGTCCATGCCGTCGGTGGAGTGGTTCGAGGAGCAGGACCAGGGGTACCGGGACAGCGTGCTGCCGCCGGCCGTGAAGGCCCGCGTCGCCGTCGAGGCGGGCATCGGCCTCACCTGGCACAAGTACGTGGGGGACGCCGGACGCATCGTGTCGCTGGAGCACTTCGGCGCGTCCGCCGACGGCAAGGTGCTGTTCGAGGAGTACGGCTTCACCCCTGAGAACGTGGCTGCCGTCGCCCGGGAATCACTGGCCACGACTCAGCGCTGACGCTCACATACGACACGAAACGTAGGAGATGGAATTTCCATGACAGACGCACTCAAGCGCCTTTCCGACGAAGGCGTCGCGATCTGGCTGGACGACCTGTCGCGCAAGCGGATCACGTCCGGCAACCTCGCCGAGCTGATCGACCAGCAGCACGTCGTGGGCGTCACCACCAACCCGTCGATCTTCCAGAAGGCGATCTCCGAGGGCGACGGCTACGAGCAGCAGCTCGCCGACCTCGCCGCCCGCAGGGTCACGGTCGAAGAGGCCATCCGGATGATCACGACGGCGGACGTCCGCGACGCCGCCGACATCCTGCGCCCGGTCTTCGACGCCACCGACGGCCAGGACGGCCGGGTCTCCATCGAGGTCGACCCGCGTCTCGCGCACAACACGCGCTCCACCGTGGCCGAGGCCAAGCAGCTGGCCTGGCTGGTGGACCGGCCCAACACCCTGATCAAGATCCCGGCGACCGAGGCCGGCATCCCGGCGATCGCCGAGACCATCGGTCTGGGCATCAGCGTCAACGTCACGCTGATCTTCTCCCTGGAGCGCTACCGCAAGGTCATGGACGCGTTCCTGACCGGTCTGGAGAAGGCCAAGGAGCGCGGCCTGGACCTGTCGAAGATCCACTCGGTGGCGTCGTTCTTCGTGTCCCGGGTGGACACCGAGATCGACAAGCGCATCGACGCGCTCGGTACCGACGCCGCCAAGGCGTTGCGCGGCAAGGCCGCCGTCGCCAACGCGCGCCTGGCCTACCAGGCGTACGAGGAGGTCTTCGCCACCGACCGCTGGAACGCGCTGGAACGCGCCGGCGCCAACAAGCAGCGTCCGCTGTGGGCCTCCACCGGGGTGAAGGACAAGGCGTACAAGTCCACGATGTACGTCGACGACCTGGTGGCGCCGAACACGGTGAACACCATGCCGGAGGCCACGCTGGAGGCCACCGAGGAGTCGGGCGAGATCACCGGCAACACCATCGCCGGCACCTACGCGCAGGCCCGCGCCGACCTCGACGCCGTGGAGAAGCTCGGCATCGCGTACGACGACGTCGTACGGCTGCTGGAGGAAGAGGGCGTCCAGAAGTTCGAGGCGTCCTGGACCGACCTGCTGAAGTCGACCGAGGCGGAGCTCGCGCGCCTCGCCCCTTCGGAGGGCTGAGATCTTGTCGAGCAGCAATCCGCTGCGTGACCCGGCAGACCGGCGGCTCCCGCGTATCGCGGGGCCGTCGGGCCTGGTCATCTTCGGGGTCACGGGCGACCTGTCGCGCAAGAAGCTGATGCCGGCGGTGTACGACCTCGCCAACCGGGGTCTGCTGCCGCCGGGCTTCTCGCTGGTCGGTTTCGCCCGCCGCGAGTGGGCCCACGAGGACTTCACGCAGGAGGTCCACGACGCGGTCAAGGAGCACGCCCGCACCCCCTTCCGCGAGGAGGTCTGGCAGCAGCTCGTCCAGGGCATGCGGTTCGTCCAGGGCACCTTCGACGACGACGAGTCCTTCGAGCGGCTGCGCGGCACGATCGAGGAGCTGGACAAGGCGCAGGGTACGGGCGGGAACTTCGCGTTCTATCTGTCGGTGCCGCCGCGTTCCTTCCCGGTGGTCATCCAGCAGCTGAAGAAGCACGGGCTGGCCGACCAGTCGAGCGGTTCCTGGCGGCGCGCGGTGATCGAGAAGCCGTTCGGCCACGACCTGAGGTCGGCCGAGGAGCTCAACGCGATCGTGCACGAGGTGTTCGCCCCGGACCAGGTCTTCCGGATCGACCACTACCTGGGCAAGGAGACCGTCCAGAACATCCTGGCCCTGCGCTTCGCGAACACGATGTTCGAGCCGGTCTGGAACCGGTCCTTCGTCGACCACGTGCAGATCACCATGGCCGAGGACATCGGCATCGGCGGCCGGGCCGGCTACTACGACGGCATCGGCGCCGCCCGCGACGTCATCCAGAACCACCTGCTCCAGCTCATGGCACTGACCGCCATGGAGGAGCCGGCGTCCTTCGACGCGGACGCGCTGGCCGCGGAGAAGACCAAGGTGCTCGGCGCCGTGCGGCTGCCGAAGGACCTGGGCCGGGACACCGTGCGCGGGCAGTACGCGGCGGGCTGGCAGGGCGGCGCGAAGGCGGTCGGGTACCTGGAGGAGGAGGGCATCGACGCCTCCTCGAACACCGACACGTACGCCGCGATCAAGCTGGGCGTGGACAACCGCCGCTGGGCGGGCGTCCCCTTCTACCTGCGCACCGGCAAGCGGCTGGGCCGCCGGGTCACCGAGATCGCGGTCGTGTTCCAGCGGGCTCCGCACTCGCCGTTCGACACGACGGCCACCGAGGAGCTCGGGTCGAACGCCATCGTGATCCGCGTCCAGCCGGACGAGGGTGTCACGGTGCGGTTCGGCTCGAAGGTTCCCGGTACGTCGATGGAGATCCGCGACGTGTCGATGGACTTCGCCTACGGCGAGTCGTTCACGGAGTCCAGCCCGGAGGCGTACGAGCGGCTCATCCTCGACGTGCTGCTCGGCGACTCCAACCTCTTCCCGCGCACCGAGGAGGTCGAGCTGTCCTGGAAGATCCTCGACCCGATCGAGGAGTACTGGGACAACCACGGCAGGCCGGCCCAGTATCCGGCCGGTACCTGGGGGCCCGTCGAGGCGGACCACATGCTCGAGCGAGACGGACGGAGCTGGCGCCGGCCATGAAGACAGCCCTCACGGACACCACGGCCAGCAAGATCAACAAATCGCTGGTGAAGGCCCGCCGGGCCATCGGCACCCCGGCGGTCGGCATGGTGCTCACCCTGGTCATCGTGACCGACGAGGAGAACGCCTACGACGCGCTGAAGTCCGCCGGGGACGCCTCGCGCGAGCATCCCTCGCGCACCCTGGTCGTCATCAAGCGCGTCTCCCGCCCGCACCGCGGCCGTACGCAGTCCCGGCTGGACGCCGAGGTGCTGGTCGGCGCCGACGCGGGCACCGGCGAGACAGTGGTGCTGCGGCTGTACGGCGAGGTCGCCGACCACGCCCAGTCGGTGGTGCTGCCACTGCTGCTGCCGGACGCCCCGGTGGTGGTCTGGTGGCCGGTCGACGCGCCGCTGGACCCGGCCGGCGATCCGCTGGGCGCGCTGGGCCAGCGCCGGGTGACCGACACCTACGCCTGCGAGCAGCCGGTGCGGGAGCTCGCCGCCCGCGCCGACTCCTACACCCCGGGCGACACCGACCTGTCCTGGACGCGGATCACGCCCTGGCGTTCGATGCTGGCGGCGGCCCTGGACCAGGTGACCTGCGAGGTGCAGGGCGTCGAGGTGGAGGGCGAGGAGTCCAACCCGAGCTGTGAGCTGCTGGCGATGTGGCTCGCGGACCGGCTGGGCGTCCCCGTGAAGCGTTCGCTGTCCGCCGGTCCCGGGCTCACGGCGGTCCGTCTGACGACCGACTGCGGCCCGATCGTGCTGGACCGGGCCGACGGTTCGCTGGCGACACTGTCGATCCAGGGCCAGCCGGGGCGTGCGGTGGCGCTCAAGCGCCGGGCCACGTCGGAGCTGATCGCGGAGGAGCTGCGCCGGCTGGACCCGGACGACACGTACGCGTCGGCGTTGCGGTACGGGGTCGAGCGGCTGCGGAACCCGGCGCACCGGTCGGCGGGTGAGTCGCCGGCCAAAGGAGAAGAGGCAAAAGGAGCAGGAACAAAGGGGGCGGGGAGCCCCGCTCCCGGCGAAGCGGCTGCGGAAGGTTCCCGGGCCGCCGCGGCGACGGCGCAGGCACCGGTGAAGGGGGCGGCGGCGACATGAGCACGGCACCGCAGCTCGTCGTGCACCGCGACAAGGAGCTGATGGCACAGGCCGCGGCGGCCCGGCTGATCACCCGGGTCGTGGACGCGCAGGCCTCGCGGGGCTCGGCGTCCGTGGTCCTGACCGGCGGCCGCAACGGCAACGGCCTGCTGGCCGCGCTCGCGGCGGCGCCGGCCCGGGAGGCGGTCGACTGGGGCCGGATCGACCTGTGGTGGGGCGACGAGCGGTTCCTGCCGGACGGCGACCCGGAGCGCAATGTCACCCAGGCGCGCGAGGCGCTGCTCGACGCGGTGCCGCTGGACCCGGAGCGCGTGCACGCCGTGCCCGCGTCCGACGGACCGTACGGCACCGACGTGGACGCTGCGGCGGCCGCGTACGCGGAGGAGCTGGCCCGTGCCGCGGGACCGACGAACCACGGCGGGGTGCCGGAGTTCGACGTGCTGATGCTGGGTGTCGGCCCGGACACCCACGTGGCGTCCCTCTTCCCGGAGCTGCCCGCGGTCCGGGAGACGGAGCGCACGGTGGTCGGCGTCCACGGCGCGCCCAAGCCGCCGCCGACCAGGGTGACGCTCACCCTGCCGGCGATCCGTACGGCCCGCGAGGTGTGGCTGCTGGCGGCCGGCGAGGACAAGGCGGAGGCCGCGGCGATCGCCCTGTCGGGCGCGGGCGAGATCCAGGCCCCGGCGGCGGGCGCGTACGGCCGGGCCCGCACCCTGTGGCTCCTGGACGCGGCGGCGGCCTCGCAGCTGCCGCGGGCGCTGTATCCACCGGCGTCGGCCTGATCGGCCCGTCTGGTGGTGCCCCCTGCTCGAGCGAAGCCGGGAGCTTGGGGGAGGGAAGGGGCGGCGGGGGCGAAAAACCCTCACCGCCCCTCCCCGTCCCTCACTTCACCGACCCCGCCATCACCCCCTGCACGAAGTGCCGCTGGAAGGCGAAGAACACGACCACCGGCACCACCAGGGACAGAAACGCCCCCGGTGCGAGCACATCGATGTTGCTGCCGAACTGGCGGATCTGCGACTGGAGTTCCACTGTCAGTGGCTGCGCGGAGCTGTCGGCGAAGAGCAGGGCGACCAGCATGTCGTTCCAGACCCAGAGGAACTGGAAGACGGCGAGGCTGGCGATCGCCGGGCGGCCGACGGGCAGGACGAGCCGGGTGAAGATACGCCACTCGCTGCCACCGTCCATCCGGGCGGCCTCCAGCATCTCCTTGGGCATCTCGGCGAAGTAGTTCCGCAGCAGGAACACCGCGAACGGCAGCCCGTACGCCACGTGGAACAGCACGACTCCGGGAATGGTCCCGAACAGCCCCAGCTGGCCGAAGAGTTTGGCGACCGGCAGCAGCCCGATCTGCACGGGCACGACCAGCAGCGCCACCACGAGGAGGAAGACCGCCTCGCGGCCGGGGAAGTCCAGCCAGGCGAAGGCGTATCCGGCGAGCGCCGCGACGACCACGACCAGGACCGTGGTCGGCACCGAGATCAGCACGGTGTTCCAGAACGCCTGGGTCATGCCCGAGTTCTTCAGCAGGGCCGCGTAGTTGTCGAAGGACAGCTGCCCGGGGCTGGTGAACACGGTCCACCAGCCGCCCTTGGCCGTGTCCTCGGCGGAGCGCATCGAGGACAGGAACAGGCCGGCCAGCGGGGTCATCCACACCAGGCCGATCACGACCAGGAACGCCTGCACCACGGCGTTGCCCAGGCCGCGCCGGATCGCGTTCATCGCTGACTCCTTCTGAAGCGGTGGACGTTGAAGACCATGGCGGGTACGACCAGCAGCAGGAGCAGTACACCGAGGGCGCTGCCCAGTCCCTGGTTGTTGCCGCCGCCGAACGACACCAGCCACATCTGGGTGGCGAGCACGGTCGCGTCCTCCTGCACGGGTCCGGGCGCGATGATGTAGACGAGGTCGAAGACCTTCATCACGTTGATCACCAGGGTCACGAAGACGACGGTGAGGACGGGTGCGAGCAGCGGGACGGTGATCCGGCGGAAGATCTGCCATTCGTTCGCGCCGTCCATCCGCGCCGCCTCCAGCGCGTCCCGCGGCAGGGTGGAGAGGCCCGCGCCGATCATCACCATGGCGAAGCCGGTCCAGATCCACAGGTAGGCCCCGATGATCGCCGGGGTGACCAGGGTGGGGCCGAGCCAGGAGATGCCGTCGTAGGGGGGCGCGAAGTTGGCGGCGGGCAGCTCGATGGCGTACGGGCCGCTGTCCAGGCCGGTGAAGGAGAACGAGCCGTCGGCGGCGGTCGTCGTGCTCGCGACGGTGCGTCCGTCACGGACCGCCTCGACCTTCATCCCGGGCAGTCCGCTCTCCTCCCGGTCGACGACCCCCGGTTCCCCGCCGCCGCCGGGGGTGAAGTCGAGGTAGACCACGCCGCGGACCTCGTCGGCGCCGGCCTCCTGGCCGGTGGCCGCCCCGAGCGCGGGGGCGGCACCGTCGGGGAGGTCCTTGGGGGCGACGCCGACCAGGCCGAGGGCCGTGACGGTGCCCGGTGAGACGTCCGCGCCGGTCGCGTACGCGCCGTCGGTCTGCTGCGTCAGGCCCGCCCCGGCACCCCCTCCCCCGCTTCCGTCCCCGCCGCCGGTGTCCTCGCGGGCGCGGGCGGCCGGGTAGGAGGAGCTGCCCTTGAAGGCGTCGTGGAGGGAGACGGCGGCGGCGTTCAGCACGCCCTTGTCGGGGTCGTCGTCGTAGGCGAGCCGGAAGATGATGCCGGCCGCCAGGAAGGACACCGCCATCGGCATGAACAGCAGCAGTTTGAAGGCGGTGGCCCAGCGGACCTTCTCCACCAGCACGGCGAGGATCAGTCCGAGGCCGGTGAGCAGGGTGGGGGCGATCACGACCCAGATCGCGGTGTTGCGGACGGCCTTGAGGGTGACCGGGTCGCGGAACATCTCGGTGTAGTTCTCGGCGCCCACGAACCGGGTGCCGGAGGCGTCGAAGAGGCTGCGGCCGACGGAGAACAGCACCGGGTACACGACCAGCGCGCCCAGCAGGAGCAGCGCGGGCAGCACGAACAGCGCGGCCACGACGCGCCCCCGCCGGCGCAGGCGCCGGCGGCGGGCGTCGTCGGGGTGCGGGGGTGCCGGAGGGCTCGCCTCTTTCACCAGGGTGGCGGTCATGGCCGTCAGTTCCCGTACGCCTTGGCCGCCGCCTTCTCCAGCTCGGCCGCGGTCTTCTTCGGGTCGGACGGGTCGCGCAGGAAGTCCTGGAGGATCTTCCACTCGCCGGTGCCCTTGGTGCCGCCGAAGGCCGCCGGGGCCTGGTCCGACATGTCGAAGCGGACCGAGTCGCCGGCCTCGACGAGGGACTCGGCGGTGGCGCGGGTGACGTCGTCGCCGTAGGAGGCGAGGTCGAGCTTCGTGTTCGGGGAGAGGAAGCCGCCGGCCTCGGCCCACACGGCGGCTGCCTCGGGGGTGGCCAGGTACTCGAGCAGTGCCATGCCCGCCTCGGCGTTCTTGCCGTCCTTGAGCACCACGGCCGCGTCGCCGCCGCTGACCACCGGTGCCTCGCCGTCGCCGACCGGCGGGAACGGGAAGAAGTCCGCGTCGGTGCCGATGGTCCTGCCGAACTGGTCCTTGGCGACGCCGGCCACGAAGTCGCCCTCGTAGACCATGGCGGCGTCCGGCTCGGGACCGAAGACCTTCTCCACCGAGCCGGGGAAGTCGGTGTTCAGCGCTTCCTTCCGACCTCCGGCGAGAAGCTGCTCGTCCTTGAAGAGGTCGCCGAGCGTGGTGAGCGCCTCGACCACCGTCGGGTCGGTCCACTTGATCTCGTGCGCGGCGAGGGCGTCGTACTTCTCGGGGCCGGCCTGGGAGAGGTAGACGTTCTCGAACCAGTCGGTCAGCGTCCAGCCGTCCTGCCCGGCGACCGAGAAGGCGGCGAGGCCGGAGTCGGAGATCGTCCGCCCGTCCTTCAGCAGGGCGTCGTAGGTCTTCGGCGGGGTGACCCCGGCCTGTTCGAGGGCCTCGGGGCTGTACCAGACGGTCGACTTGTGGGCGGCCTTGAAGTAGAGGCCGTACAGGGTTCCGTCGACGCTGCCGTAGTTCCGCCAGACTTCGGCGAAGTTGGCCTCGACGGTGCCCTGGACCTTCTTGTCCAGCGGCTTGAGCCAGCCCTGCTCGGCGAACTGCTTCAGGACACCGACCTGCGGGACCATCACGACGTCGGGGGCGTTGCCGCCCTCGATCTTGCTGCCGACGACGGTGGAGACGTTGTCGCCGGTGGACACGAATTGGGTCGTGGCGCCGGTCTTCTCGGTGAAGGCGTCCAGCACCTTCTGGAAGTTCTTCTGCTCGCTGCCGGACCAGACGCCGGCGACCGAGACGGTCTGGCCGCCGAGCGCCTTGTCGCCGCCGCCGGCCGCGACGGGCTCGCCCGAGCCGCAGGCGGTGGCGCCGAGGGCGAGCACGAGGGCGGTGCAGCCGGTGAGCAGGGTGGTACGTCGTCGCATCATCGTTGATGTCCCTTCGGGATACGTTCCGGGTATGTGAAGCGGGTGGGGTTCGGGATAGGTGGAGCGGGCCGGTTCAGGAGCCGTCGATCCACCAGGCGGCCGTGGAGCCGGGCAGGACCCCGGGCGGGCACGGGCCGCTGGCGAGCAGCGGGGTGCCGAGGACCGGGGCGGGTACGGGGGCGGTGCCGAAGTTGACGGCGCACACCAGGTCGTCGGCGCGGACGAACGCCAGGACGTCCGGCCCGGTCTCCATCCAGCGCAGCGTGCCCTCGCCCAACTGGGGCAGTGCGGCACGCAGTTGCAGACCGTCGCGGTACAGGTGCCAGGAGGAGCGGGTGTCGGCGAGGGCCCGGTCGGTGGCGTGTTCGGCGAACCAGTCGGGCTGCGGCAGCCAGGGGGCGGCCCCTTCGGCGCCGGAGGTGAAGCCGAACGGGGAGGCCTGCCCCGACCAGGGCAGCGGCACCCGGCACCCGTCGCGGATCCGGGCGCGGCTGCCGGTGCGGCGGAAGATCGGGTCGGTGAGCACGTCGTCGGGGAGGTCGACGACCTCGGGCAGGCCCAGTTCCTCCCCCTGGTAGATGTACGCGGCGCCGGGCAGCGCCAGCATCAGCAGCGCGGCGGCGCGGGCGCGGGCGGTGCCGAGGCCGCTGCCCTGGGGGGCGGGTTCGCCGTAGCGGGTGACGGTGCGGACCTGGTCGTGGTTGTTGAGGACCCAGGTGACGGTCGAGCCGGTGCCGGCGATGTCCTGCATGGCCTCGGAGATGACCTTGCGGAAGGCGTCGGCGTCCCAGGGTGCGCCGAGCAGGTCGAAGAAGAAGGCCTGGTGCAGTTCGTCGGGGCGCACGTACATGGCGTGTTCGCGGGCGCTCGGGACGGAGACCTCGCCGACCAGGAGCCGCTCGCGGCCGTCGCGCCGCGTGTACTCCTCGCACACCGCGCGCCAGTGCCGCCACACCTCGTGCACCTCGGGCTGGTTCCAGGCCAGCGGGTTGACCGAGTCGCGGGTGCGGGCGTCGGCCTCCGGGTCCGGGGAATCGGGCAGGTCCGGATGTTTGAAGAGTCCGGCGGCGACATCGATGCGGAAGCCGTCGGCGCCGCGGTCCAGCCAGAACCGCAGGGTGTGGTCGAAGTCGGCGGCGACCTCGGAGTTGCGCCAGTTCCAGTCCGGCTGTTCGGGCGTGAACATGTGCAGGTACCACTGGCCGGGCCGGCCGTCCGGCTCGGTGACGCGGGTCCAGGCGGGCCCGCCGAACATGGCATGCCAGTTGTTGGGCGGTTCGGCGCCGTCCGGTCCACGGCCGTCGGCGAAGTGGAAACGGGCGCGCTGCGGGCTGCCGGGCGGCGTGGCGAGCGCCTCACGGAACCAGGGGTGCTCGCTGGAGCAGTGGTTGGGGACGATGTCCAGCAGCACCTTGACGTCGAGCCGCCGGGCGGCCCCCACCAGCAGGTCGAACTCCGCGAGGTCGCCGAAGACCGGGTCGACGTCACGGTGGTCGGCGACGTCGTAGCCGTGGTCGTGCTGCGGCGAGGGGTAGACGGGGCTCAGCCAGATCCCGTCCACGCCCAGCTTCTTCAGGTACGGCAGGCCCGTCCTGACCCCGGCGAGGTCGCCGATGCCGTCGCCGGTGCTGTCCAGGAAGCTGCGGACGTACACCTGGTAGATCACTGCGTCGCGCCACCAGTGGTGGGTGTCGATGCGCTTGGGACTCACCCCGTCGACCTGTCTGTGCGTGCGGAGACCCGGGGTTCCGGGCCGACGGCGCCATCGCCGTTATGCATGCATGTTAGGTAGGCGTGTCGCAAAGGTGTCAATGAACCGGCGCAAGCTACCGGGCAGTCACTGTAAGGAAATCGCTTCTTAAGAGGATGTAACGGACACGGTTGAGACATCCGCGTTACCCAACAGGTAACTAGAGATGGATGTCCGGGTGGGAGGCCCGGGGCCGGCGCGTCTAGCGCGCGGAGACGGCGGCGAGTTCGCGTGCCAGCCGTCGCACCGCGGACTCGGGCGTCTGCCGCCCGGTCATCGCGTCGCGCACCACCGCCTGCACGACCAGGCTCACCTGGTCGTAGCGCGGGCTCTTGGGGCGCGGGGCGGCGGCGAGCACGCTCTCGCGCAGCGTCGGCAGGTACGGGAACCGCCGGACCAGTTCCGGGTCGTCGTACAGCGCCGCCCGTACGGGCGGCAGCGCGCCGCGGGTGAGCACCTGACGCTGGACGGGCTCGCTGGTGAGGTACGTGATGAGCCGCGCGGCGGAGTCGGGGTGCCGCGCGTGGGCGGCGACGGCGAGGTTGGAGCCGCCGAGGACACTGGTCCCCGGTCCGTCCGGCCCCGGCAGGGGTACGGCGCCGACCTTGCCGGCGACCGCGGAGCCCTCGGCGGACGCGGCGACGTAGGCGTAGGGCCAGTTGCGCAGGAAGAGCAGCCTGCCGTCCTGGAAGGCCTGCTTGGACTCCTCCTCCTTGTAGGTCAGCGCCTCCTGGGGGATCCAGCCGTCGCGGACCCCGCGGGCGAGGAACCCGATGCCCTCGCGGGCCGCCCGGGAGTCGACGGTGACGCGCTCGCCCTCGTCGCCCAGGATGGTGCCGCCCGCCGAGTAGACGGCCTCGGCCGCGTTGACCGTCAGGCCCTCGTAGGGCAGGAACTGGCCGGCGTAGCCGCCGAGTCCGTGCGCCGGGGCGAGGGTCTTCGCGGCCCGCTCCAGGTCCTCCCAGGTTCGCGGCGGTGCCACGCCCTCGGCGTCGAGCACGTCCGCGCGGTACAGGAGCAGCCCGGCGTTGGTCACGTACGGGACGGCGTACAGCCGGCCGTCGTAGGTCGCGGTGTCCACCACACCCGGCAGGAAGGTGTCCAGTGGGAAGCGGTCGCGCGGCAGCGGGCGGATCCAGCCTCCGGCGGCGAACTCCGAGGTCCAGCTGACGTCGATGTTGAGCACGTCGAAGCGGCCGCGTCCGGCGTCGCGCAGGTCGGTGATCATCTGCGCGCGCGTCTCGTCGGCCGAGTCGGGCAGCTCGACGAGGGTGACCTCCTCGCCGGGATGGGTGCGGTTCCAGCCGTCGAGCAGCGGGCCGAGATAGCCGGTGAGGTCCCCCGCGGTGGCCAGGGTGAGCGGGCCGCGCCCGCCGCCGGGAGCGACCTGGCCGGTCCGCGCCCCGGAGGCCACCCCCACGGCCAGGAGCACGGCCAGGACGAGAAGGCCCCTACCCGCGGCATGGATCCACCGCATAGGTTCCTCCCTGTGCACCCGTGACCGGTGCTGTCCGGCACCACCCGGCACCCTTGCCGGGGTCAGTGGCCATGTATACCTGTTAGGTATCGGCGATACTAGGGCGTGCGGCACATCGCGTGCGGCACGCGGGACATGGCATCGGGCGCGGGCACGTGGCACGAAGGACGCGGGAGGAGAGCACGAGTGCGGCAGTCCCTGCTGGCCCTGCTCGCCCGCGGCCCGGCCCACGGCTACGAGCTGAAGCAGGACCTTGAGCAACTGCTGGGCTCCGCGTACCCTCAGCCGAACGTCGGCCAGATCTACGTCACCCTGGGCCGCCTCGAGAAGTCGGGGCTGATCGAGGGCGAGGACGTCGAGCAGTCCAGCCGGCCCAACAAGAAGGTCTACCACCTCACCGATGCCGGGCGGGAGGCGCTGCGCGCCTGGTACGAGGAGACCGCGGACGAGCCGCGGGTGCGGGACGAGTTCTTCATGAAGCTGGCCCTCGCCCCGCAGACCGGCCTCGCCGACCGGATCACCCTGATCAACCGGCAGCGGCGCCAGTACCTCAACACCATGCGGCAGTTGTCGAAGCTGGCCGCCGCCGAAGACCGGGACAACCGCGTCGCCCATCTGCTGATCGAGGGCGCGATGCTGCACCTGCAGGCCGACCTCGACTGGCTGGAGCGGTGCCAGGAAGAGCTGGAGGAGCTGGAGTGAGCGAGAGCCCCGCCCCCGTGCTGCGCGCCGAAGGCCTGGTCAAGACGCACCACGGCGAGGGAGCCCCGGCGCACGCGGTGCGCGGGGTGGATCTGCGGGTGACGCGCGGTGAGTTCGTGGCGGTCACCGGTCCGTCCGGCGCCGGCAAGTCGACCCTGCTGCATCTGCTCGGCGGGCTCCAGCGTCCGGACGCCGGCAGCATCTGGCTGGACGGCGAGCGAACCGACGCCTACAGCGAGGCCCGCTGGGCGGTGGAGCGCAGGAAGCGCATCGGGATCGTCTTCCAGTTCTTCAACCTCGTCTCGAACCTGTCGGTCGCCGACAACGTGGAACTGCCGGCCCTGCTCGCCGGGACCCCGCCGAAGAAGGCCCGCGCCGGCCGGGAGGAGCTGCTGGCCGAGCTGGGCCTGACGGGCAAGGAGCGGAGCATGCCGGGCGAGCTGTCCGGCGGTGAGCAGCAGCGGGTCGCGCTGGCCCGTGCCCTGGTCAACCATCCGCCGCTGCTGCTGGCCGACGAACCCGCCGGCAGTCTGGACAGCAAGGGCACCCGCGAGGTGATGCGGCTGCTGTCCCGCTTCCACCAGCGCGGACAGACGATCGTCCTGGTCACGCACGACGCCCGGCTGGCGAGCGCCGCGGACCGGGTGATCAGCTTCTTCGACGGACGGATCGCCGACGACGCGGAACTCGACGGGACGCCGTCGCGCGGCCGCGGCGCGTCCGGGGTGCTGGAACTCAGGGACTGACCAAGGACCGACCAGGAACCGACCGGAACACGGGACCGACCAGGACTGACGAAGGACGGGCATGCGGGTGTACGACGGTCCGGGCGTCCGGCGCGGGCGAAGGAGCTGACGCCGGTGCGAGCGACCCTGCGCTGGGCGCACTCCGATCTGCGGGCGCACCGCGGCGAGGCGCTGTTCCTGGTTCTCGCCACCGCGGGTGTCGTCGCGTCCCTGCTGCTGGCCACGGCCCTGTTCGGATACGCCACCAACCCCTGGCAGCGGACCTTCGCCCAGGCCCGCGGCGCCCACGTCACCTTGCACACCACCGCTTCGGCCGACGCCTCGAAGCTGGCGGACCTCGACGGTGTGGAGTCCGTCTCCGGTCCCTACCCCACGGCCGCCGTCACCCTCGCCGCCCGCGGCAGCCGGGCCTCCGCCGAGCTGCGCGGCACCGTCGGACAGCCCGGCACCGGCCGCCCGCTGATCACCTCCGGGCACTGGCTGGACCCCGCCACCCCCGACGGTGTGGTCCTGGAGAGCAGCCTCGCCCGTGCCCTGCTCACCACGCCCGGCGACACCCTCACCCTGCCCGGCACCGCGCGGACCCTGACCGTGGTGGGCGTCGCCGACAGCGCCGAGCCGCGCTACCGGCCGGGGGAACGGCCCGGCCTGGTGTGGGCCCTGCCGTCGGCCGTGGCCGACCCCGACGGCCGGGTGACCGGGCTGCGGCTGACCGATCCCGCCGACACCGGGTACGCGGTGCAGCGTGCGGTGACGGTGCTGGGCGCCGGCGCGATCGGCGAGGTCTCCACCTGGCAGCAGGCACGGGCCGCGGCGCAGGGCGACAACCGGCTGCTCGGCCAGGTCCTCGGCCTGTTCGGGCTCGGCGCGCTGGTCGCCGCCGGGTTCGCGGTGCACGGGGCGATCAGCACCCGGATCCGGGGGCATCTGCGGGACATCTCCGTCCTCAAGGCGATCGGCTTCACTCCGGGTCAGGTCGTCCGCGTCTTCCTGCTCCAGCATCTCGGCTACGCCCTGCTGGGCGCGGTGACGGCCGCCGCGCTGACCGAGGCGCTGGGCAGCGGGATACCGGGCCGGCTCGGCGACGCGGTCGGCGTGTGGCAGGGGCTGCCGGGACACACCGTGGCGCTGTTCGTCGTACCCGTGGGGGCGGTGCTGTTCATCGGCGCCACCACCGGGCTCGCGGCGTGGCGGGCGGGCCGGGTGCCACCGGTGCCGGTGCCCGGGTCCCGTCGTCACACTCTCCTCGTCCGCCCGGAGGCGGACGGGAGCGTGACGACGGGGCCCGGGCCGGCGGCGCCGGAGGCCGGCCGGCTGACGGGTGTGGCGCGACGGGCGCTCGGGGCCCGGGTGCCTCCCGCACTGGTCCTGGGCTGGCACAAGGCGTTCAGCCGCCGCCCGCGCTCGCTGGGCATGGTGGCCAGGCTGGCGTTGCCGCTGCTGCTGATCGTGACGGCGCTGAGCGCGTGGACCACCATCGACCGCTTCCACGGCAGCCCGGAGCGGGTGGGGCTGCCCACCGCGCTGAGCGTCCGCGCGGACGCCTCGCTCGGCGACCGGGAGGCCCGCGCCCTGCTGGAACGCGATCCGCAGGTCGCCGCCGCCCACCCGGGCGTCGAGGTGGCCGCCCTGGTCCCCGGCCAGACCGCCACGATCGCGCTGCGCGGCTTCGGCACCCGCCAGGAGCCCTACCCGTTCACCCTGGCCGAGGGCCGCGCCGCGCACGGACCCGACGAGGCGGTGGCCGGGCAGGGGCTGCTGGACCTGCTGCACGTCCGGGTCGGCGACTGGGTGCGGGTGACCGTCGGCGACCGGCCGCAGATCCTGCACATCGTCGGCCGCAGCATCGAGCCGGAGAACGCCGGGCGGGTCATCTCCACCTCGCTCGACACCCTCCGCGGCAACGACCCCGGGCTGAAGCCCGCCCTCTACCAGCTCCGGCTGGACCCCGGCGCCGACCCCGCGGCCGTCGCCGAGCGGCTGGCCGGGATGGGAGACGGCCGGCTGGACGTGCATACGGTGACCAACCCCGCCGAAGGGCTGTCCGCGTTGCGCGCGGTCGTCGTCGGGCTGATCGCCGTACTCGCCCTGATCGGGCTGATCGAGCTGCTCACCGCGATCGGCGGCACGGTGCGCGAGGGCGAACGGGACCTGCTCGCGCTCAAGGCGATCGGCCTCTCGCCGCGGCAGATCACCGGGATCACGGTCACGGCCACCTCCTGCACGGCACTGGCCGCCGTGCTCGTCGCCATGGGGCTGGGGCTGCCGCTGGCGCACTGGCTGATCGACGCCCAGGGACGGTCGAGCGGCATCGGCGCCGGGATCGCCCGGGGGCCCTCCCCCGCACTCCTGGTGCTGCTCGGTACCGCCGCCGTGCTGGGCGCCGCCGCCCTGGCGGCCCTCCCGGCCGCCCGCGCGGCCCGGCGCCGCCTCGCGGACACCCTGAGCGCGGTCGCGTGAGGACCTGACGGCCCCGGGTGCTGCGGCCGGTGGGTGCGCGGAGGGGGTTCTCCGGCTGGTCAGCGCGCGTACGGGTTCTGCGGGGCGGCCGGTGCGTACGGACGGCCGGGCGTGCCCGGGGCGTACGGGGACTGCGGGTAGGCGTAGGGGTTCCCCTGCACCGGAACGTGCGGCTGCCCCGGACCGCGCGCCGGGGCGTGGGCAGAAGCGGAGGCCGGGTGCGATGCCGGTTCCGGCGCCGGAGCCGAAACCGGAACAGGGGTCTGCGGGACGAGTCCGGGGAACGGGCCCCGGGTCGCCGGGTGGTCCGCCAGCCGGACGCCGTAGCGCCGCTTGAGCCGCCGCAGTTCCAGCAGGGCGATCCCGGTGACCGTCAGCGGGGCGGCCAGGACGAAGACGATGCCCAGGGCGAGACCGAGCCCGTGCAGATCACCGGTGATCAGGTCCGGCAGGGACATCAGCCAGCAGGTGACGACGGCGAGCAGGGCCGGCAGCGAGCGGTGCACGGCGCCCGTGCCGAAGAAGTTCCCGGAGACCCGCAGCGCCGCGGCGAAGACGAAGACGAAGAGCCACAGCATCACCGGGCAGAGGACCAGGAACAGCCCCAGGTCCTCCCTCCCGAGCCCGAGCATCGCCCATCCCAGCAGCACCGGGGCGGCGAGGGCGCAGACGAAGAGCAGCAGCAGCCTGAGCGCGTCGACCAGCGGTACCCGCAGCTGCCGTACGGTGCCGGTGCGCCGCCACACCAGGAGCATCACGCCGACCGTCAGCGGGGTGAGGAGAAGGAGCACCAGGGCCGCGGTCAGGGTGTTCGTCAGCAGCTCGGTGAAGTCGAACCCGCCGGCGAGGAAGGTGTACACGCCGAGGGTGGCGGCCAGTCCGGCGATGATCCGTATGCGCTTGAGCCGTTCGATGGACGGATCGGGCGAGTCGGGTATCCACGCGGGGTGGAACAGCGCCCGCGCCAGCTGATGGGGCTTCAGGAATGTCGAGACCCTGAGCGGGCCTCTTGTCCAACTCCCGCGCGTACGTCCCAACGTGAGCGCCCCCGAGCGTCCGTCGTGATGGTGGTCGTCGTGATCGACGGGGGATTCTACGGGAAGCGGACGACAGTGCGCCGTCCGCTTCCCGCTCCGCTCTCAGCTCCGGCCGCGCAGCTTTCGGTAGGTGGCGACCAGGGCCCGGGTGGAGGCGTCCAGGCCGGGCACGTCGGCGCCCTCGGTGAGCGCGGGTTCGACGCGCTTGGCGAGCACCTTGCCGAGCTCCACGCCCCACTGGTCGAAGGAGTCGATGTTCCAGACCGCGCCCTGCACGAACACCTTGTGCTCGTAGAGGGCGACGAGCTGGCCGAGGACGGACGGCGTCAGCTCGCGCGCGAGGATCGTGGTCGTGGGGTGGTCGCCCTTGAACGTCTTGTGCGGCACCAGTTCCTCGGGCACGCCCTCGCCGCGCACCTCGTCCGGCGTCTTGCCGAAGGCCAGGGCCTGCGTCTGGGCGAAGAAGTTGGCCATCAACAGGTCGTGCTGCGCCTTGAGTTCGTCACTCAGCTCGGCGACCGGCTCGGCGAAGCCGATGAAGTCCGCCGGGATCAGCTTCGTCCCCTGGTGGATCAGCTGGTAGTAGGCGTGCTGCCCGTTGGTGCCCGGCGTGCCCCAGACCACGGGGCCGGTCTGCCAATGGACCTCGCGCCCGTCCCGGCCGACGTACTTGCCGTTGGACTCCATGTCGAGCTGCTGGAGATAGGCGGTGAACTTCGACAGGTAGTGCGAGTACGGCAGCACCGCGTGCGACTGGGCGCCCAGGAAGTTGCCGTACCAGACGCCCAGCAGCCCCAGCAGCAGCGGCACGTTGGACTCGGCGGGGGCGGTGCGGAAGTGGTCGTCGACGAGGTGGAACCCGTCGAGCATCTCCCGGAAGCGGTCCGGGCCGATGGCGATCATCAGCGACAGGCCGATCGCCGAGTCGTACGAGTAACGCCCGCCGACCCAGTCCCAGAACTCGAACATGTTCGCCGTGTCGATGCCGAAGTCGGCGACCTTCTCCGCGTTCGTCGACAGGGCGACGAAGTGCCGGGCGACAGCGGCCTCGTCATCGAGCGCGTTCAGCAGCCAGGTCCGCGCGGAGGTGGCGTTGGTGACCGTCTCGATGGTGGTGAAGGTCTTGGACGCGATGACGAACAGCGTCTCGGCCGGGTCCAGGTCGCGGAGGGCCTCGTGCAGGTCGGAGCCGTCCACGTTGGACACGAAGCGGACCGTGAGGTCGCGGTCGGTGAAGGCGCGCAGCGCCTCGTACGCCATCGCGGGGCCCAGGTCGGAGCCGCCGATGCCGACGTTGACCACGGTGCGGATGCGCTTGCCGGTGTGGCCGGTCCACTCACCGGAACGCACCCGGCCGGCGAAGTCGGCCATCTTGTCGAGGACGGCGTGCACGCCCGGGACGACGTTCTCCCCGTCGACCTCGACCACCGCGTCCCGCGGCGCCCTGAGGGCGGTGTGCAGGACGGCCCGGTCCTCGGTGGTGTTGATCCGCTCGCCGCGGAACATGGCGTCGCGCAGCCCGAACACGTCGGTGGCCGCGGCCAGTTCGCGCAGCAGCCGCAGGGTGTCGTCGGTGACGAGGTGCTTGGAGTAATCGATGTACAGGTCACCGACCCGGAGGGTGTACGCGGTGCCCCGGTCGGGATGGGCGGCGAACACCTCGCGCAACCGCAGGTCCCCGAGCTCCTCGCGATGCTTGGCCAGTGCGGTCCACTCGGGAGTCTGGTCGAGCCTGGTACGGCCGTCTGCGTTCATCTCGGACTTCAGCCTTCTTCCTTGCTGCCTGTGCTGCTTATCCGCCCCGCTGCCGGTTCCAACCTAATTGATCAGAGGTGGACATCACCTGTCGTGGCGCCGTCGTGGGGCGCAACAACGGATACGGCTGTCCGGCCTCCGGGTATCAGCACGGCGACGTGCGGGACGTCGGGGGGCTGCGGGCAGGACAGGCGGCGCTGCGGACGATCGCCGCAGCTTGTGGCACAGGTACAGCACGGTTCGGCGCAGGCGGCCCGGGCCGGCCGCACACCACAGGGCCCGGTCGGCCGTCGGATGCCGGACCGCCCGGAGCGAGCGCGAAGCGAACCGCTAGATCTCGCCCCGCAGTTTGGCGAGCGCCTCGGCGAGGATCGCCTCGCCGTCCGCGTCGCTGCGCCGCTCCCGCACATAGGCGAGGTGCGTCTTGTACGGCTCGGTACGCGGCGGGTCCGGGGGGTTCTCCCGGTCCTGACCCGCCGGAAAGCCGCAGCGGGGGCAGTCCCACGTATCGGGGACCTGCGCGTCGCTCGCGAAGCTCGGCTGGGTCTCGTGCCCGTTGGAGCACCAGAAGGAGATGCGCAGCCGCGGCGCTGACTCACCGCGCTCGGCCTCGCCCATCGGCCCCGCCCCGACCCGGCTTCCCCGGATCGCGTTGCCACTTGCCACGGTTGTAACTCCCTGCGTGATGGTGCGGCGAAGCGAGTCGGCGTTCCGCTTCGCTGCGAGCGCCTCAGTCTACGTAAGGCCCAACGCGCGTCCAGTGATTGGAGTTACCGCTCCCCTATCCAGACGCAAGCCCCATGATAGGCCGCGCTGTGCCGCGCGTACCGGACATGGGGCCTTACGTGGGGAATGCGCACCCGATGCGGGGGGATTGTCCGCCAGGGTCTTTCGCCCGGGTCAGCTCGTCTTCATCATGACGCCGAGCGCGATGATGCACACGGCCCAGAGCAGACCGACCACGACGGTGATCCGGTCGAGGTTGCGCTCGGCGACCGAGGAACCGCCCACGGAGGACTGCATGCCGCCACCGAACATGTCGGAGAGGCCGCCGCCCTTTCCCTTGTGCATCAGCACCAGCAGCATCAGCAGCAGGCTGAAGACGATCAGGGCGATCGAGAACCCCAAAACCACGGCTGGACCAACTTCCTCGGATTCGGACGGACGACGCGGGGTCCAGCACGGGACTGGACCCCGCAAGGGTACGACGGATCGCGGCTAGCGCCTACTCACTGGTCGCGAAAGCGGATGATCTTGACGAACTCGTCCGCGTCCAGCGAGGCACCGCCGACCAGGGCCCCGTCGATGTCGGCCTGGGCCATGATCTCGGCGACGTTGCCCGACTTGACCGAGCCGCCGTACTGGATGCGGACCTGGTCGGCGACGTCCTGCGAGTACAGCTCGGCGAGCTTGCCGCGGATGGCGCCGCAGACCTCCTGGGCCTCTTCGGCGCCGCAGACCTTGCCGGTGCCGATGGCCCAGACGGGCTCGTAGGCGATCACGACGGACTCGGCCTGCTCGGCGGGCAGGTCCTTCAGAGCGCCCTCGACCTGGGCGAGGGTGTGCGCGACGTGGTTGCCGGCCTCACGGACGGCCAGCTCCTCGCCGACGCACAGGATCGGCGTGATGCCGTGCTTGTACGCGGCCTTGACCTTGGCGTTCACGATCTCGTCGGTCTCGCCGTGGTACTGCCTGCGCTCGGAGTGCCCGACCGCCACGTACGTGCACTTCAGCTTGGCCAGCATCGGGCCGGAGATCTCGCCGGTGTAGGCACCGCCGTCGTGCGCCGAGATGTCCTGGGCGCCGTACCTGATCTTCAGCTTGTCGCCGTCGACGAGGGTCTGCACGGAGCGCAGGTCGGTGAAGGGCGGCAGGACGGCGGCCTCGACGGCCTCGTAGTCCGTGTCGGCGAGCGCGAAGGCGAGCTTCTGGACGTGGGCGATGGCCTCGAGGTGGTTGAGGTTCATCTTCCAGTTGCCCGCCATCAGCGGGGTGCGGCCTTTTTCAGCAGCGGTCATTGAGGGTCAGTCCTCCAGTGCGGCGAGGCCGGGGAGCGTCTTGCCCTCGAGGTATTCGAGGGAGGCGCCGCCTCCGGTCGAGATGTGGCCGAATGCCTTTTCGTCGAAGCCCAGGATGCGGACGGCCGCGGCGGAGTCGCCGCCGCCGACCACGGTGTAGCCCGGGGAGTCGAGGAGGGCCTGGGCGACCGCTTTGGTGCCCTCGGCGTAGTCGGGGTGCTCGAAGACGCCCATGGGGCCGTTCCAGAAGACGGTGGCCGCGTCGGCGAGCTTCGAGGCGTAGAGCGTGCAGGTCTCGGGGCCGATGTCCAGGCCCATCCGGCCGGCCGGCATGGCGTCCGCGGCGACCGTGGCGGGGTGGGCCGGCGCCTTGGTCTTCAGGTCCGGGAACGCCTCGGCGACCAGGGTGTCGACCGGCAGCAGCAGTTCGACGCCGTTCTTCTCGGCGCGCTCCAGGTACTCGGTGACGGCGGACAGCTGGTCCTCCTGGACCAGCGACGTGCCGATCTCGTAGCCCTTGGCCTTGAGGAAGGTGTACGCCATGCCGCCGCCGATGAGGATGCGGTCGGCCTTGCCGAGCAGTTCGTCGATGACGGCGAGCTTGTCGGAGACCTTGGCACCGCCGAGGGCGACGACGTAGGGCCGCTGGACGTCGTCCGTGAGCTTCTTCAGGACGCCGACCTCGGCGGCGATGAGGTAGCCCGCGGCGTGCGGCAGGCGGGCCGGGAGGTCGTACACGGACGCGTGCTTGCGGTGCACCGCGCCGAAGCCGTCGCCCACGTAGAGGTCGGCCAGGCCGGCCAGGCGGTCGGCGAAGGCGCCGCGCTCGGCGTCGTCCTTGGCCGTCTCGCCGGCGTTGAAACGCAGGTTCTCGAGGACCGCGACCTGTCCGTCGGCGAGGCCGGCGACGGTGGCGGCGGCGGACTCGCCGACGGTGTCCGTCGCGAACGCCACGTCGGCGCCGAAGAGTTCACCCAGGCGGGCGGCGGCCGGGGCGAGCGAGAAGGCGGGGTCCGGGGCGCCCTTGGGGCGGCCCAGGTGCGAGGCGACGACGACACGGCCGCCCGCCTCGGCGAGCGCCTTGACGGTGGGCAGCACCGCGCGGATACGGCCGTCGTCGGTGATGGTGGTGCCGTCCAGCGGCACGTTGAGGTCGGCGCGGACGAAGACCCGCTTGCCCGCGACCCCTTCGGAGAGGAGTTCGTCGATCGTCTTCATGAAGGGACTCCTGGAGAAGAGCTTGTGTTCGCTCGTGATCGCTCGTGATCGGAAGCGGTCGACCGCCCCGATACGCGCGTCAGGGCTCGGACAGCGCGTTGGCGCGCCGGCCGAGCCCTGCACTCGTATCAGGCGGTCTGCTCCACGATCAGAGCTGGTTGCCGATGAAGACCGTGAGGTCCACGAGGCGGTTGGAGTAGCCCCACTCGTTGTCGTACCAGCCGATGATCTTCACGCTCTTGCCGTCCTGGACCATGGTCAGGGACGAGTCGAACGTGCAGGACGCCGGGGCGTTGACGATGTCGGAGGAGACGATCGGGTCCTCCGTGTACTCGAGGAGACCCTTGAGCTCGCCCTCGGCGGCCTTCTGGAAGGCGGCGTTGACCTCCTCCTTGGTGACCTCGCGGCCGAGCTCGACGACCAGGTCGGTGACCGAGCCGGTCGGGACCGGGACGCGCATCGCGATGCCGTCCAGCTTGCCCTCGAGCTGCGGGAGCACCAGGGCGGTGGCCTTCGCCGCACCGGTCGTCGTCGGGATGATGTTCTCGGCGGCGGCACGGGCGCGGCGCAGGTCCTTGTGCGGGAAGTCCAGGATGCGCTGGTCGTTCGTGTACGCGTGCACCGTGGTCATCAGACCCTTGACGATGCCGAAGTTCTCGTCGAGCACCTTCGCCATCGGCGCCACACAGTTGGTGGTGCAGGAGGCGTTGGAGATGACGTGGTGGTTCGCCGGGTCGTACTGGTCCTGGTTGACGCCCAGCACGATGGTGACGTCCTCATCCTTGGCCGGAGCCGAGATGATGACCTTCTTGGCGCCACCGGTGATGTGCTTCCCCGCGTCGGCCTTCTTCGTGAAGATGCCGGTCGACTCGATCACGATGTCGACGCCCAGCTCGCCCCACGGGATGTCCTCGGGGTTGCGCTCGGAGAGCACCTTGAGCGTCTTGCCGCCGACGGTGATCGTGTCGGCGGTGTGGGTGACCTCCTGCTTGAGGCGGCCCAGAATGGTGTCGTACTTCAGCAGGTGGGCAGTGGTCGCGGTGTCGCCCAGGTCATTGACCGCCACGATCTCGATGTCTGCGCCCTGCTCGAGCAATGCGCGGAAGTAGTTCCGGCCGATGCGGCCAAACCCGTTGATGCCTACGCGGATCGTCACGAACCGATCTCCTCGTTGGTGCGCCGGCTCAAGTCGCCGGCGAGCTGTATTGGGATGTCCCCGACCACCCCCGACCCTACCTCTCCGGGGCCACGCCCGTGACATCGAGTCGGGCCATACCCGGCAGGCCGACCCTTACCCGCCAGTAGGGCACGGACCGCCCGGGCCGGGAGACCCCGTGCGGCTCTGTCACGAAGGGCGGCCCGACCTGGTCCGGAGGCCCTACGCCCCGTGCCCCGCTGCCGAGTTGAGCCGCCGGGCAGGCCCTAGCCGACGAGGTTGTCTGCGAGTTCCTCGCCGATGTTGGCCTCCGTGCCCGGGATGCCGAGGTCGACGGCGCGCTTGTCGGCCATCGCGAGCAGCCGGCGGATCCGGCCGGCCACGGCGTCCTTGGTCAGCGGCGGGTCGGCGAGCGCGCCCAGTTCCTCCAGCGAGGCCTGCTTGTGCTCCATGCGCAGCTGCCCGGCCGCGGCGAGGTGCTCGGGGACGTCGTCGGCGAGGATCTCCAGCGCACGCTGCACCCGGGCGCCGGCGGCGACGGCCGCGCGGGCCGAGCGGCGCAGGTTGGCGTCGTCGAAGTTGGCCAGCCGGTTCGCCGTGGCGCGCACCTCGCGGCGCATCCGGCGCTCCTCCCAGGCCAGCACCGAGTCGTGCGCGCCCAGCCGGGTGAGCAGGGCGCCGATGGCGTCGCCGTCACGGACGACGACCCGGTCCACGCCGCGCACCTCGCGTGCCTTGGCGGCGATGGACAGGCGGCGGGCGGCACCGACCAGGGCCAGCGCGGCCTCCGGGCCGGGGCAGGTCACCTCCAGCGAGGAGGAGCGGCCCGGCTCGGTCAGGGAGCCGTGCGACAGGAACGCCCCGCGCCAGGCCGCCTCGGCGTCACAGGTGGCACCCGAGACCACCTGCGGGGGCAGACCGCGGATCGGACGGCCCCGGCCGTCCACCAGGCCGGTCTGGCGGGCCAGCTGATCGCCGCCCGCGACCACCCGGACGACGTAGCGCGAACCGCGGCGCAGCCCGCCCGGTGCCATCACGATCAGTTCGGAGCTGTGGCCGAAGATCTCCAGGATGTCCCGCTTGAGGCGGCGGGCGGCCATCGCCGTGTCCAGCTCCGCCTCGATCACGATGCGCCCGCTCACCAGGTGAAGGCCGCCGGCGAACCGCAGAACGGCGGAGACCTCCGCCTTTCTGCAGCAGGTCCGGGTGACGGGGAGCCGGGAAACCTCGTCCTTCACCGCTGCCGTCATCGCCATGGGCCGATCCTTCCATGCATCCGGAAAATACGGTCGTACGCGGCGGCCAACAGCTCCGGGTCGTGCCGGGGGCTTCCGTCGGGCCGGGCCACCGGCGCCAGCTCGACCGCGGCGCCGAGCCGCTTGGCGGCGTCGGTCAGCAAGTCGCGGTCGGGCACGGCGGCCTCGTCGGCCAGCACCACGTCCAGGGCGAGTTTAGGGGCGTGTCGTCCCAAAACCTCCACATGACGCTGCGGGGAGAAGCCCTCGGTTTCTCCGGGCTGCGGGGCGAGGTTCAGGGAAAGTACCCGGCGGGCCTTGGTCCGGATGAGCGCGTCCAGCAGTTCCGGCACCAGGAGGTGCGGGATGACCGACGAGAACCAGGAGCCGGGGCCGAGCACCACCCAGTCGGCGTCGAGGACCGCCTCGACCGCCTCGGGGACGGAGGGCGGGTCGTTCGGCACGAGGTGCACGGACTGCACCTCGCCGGGGGTGAGGGCGACGGTCGCCTGCCCGCGGACGGTGGCCACGGCCTCGGGGTGCCCCGGGTCGTGGCCCTTCACCAGCGCCTGGAGCTCCAGCGGTACGGCCGACATGGGCAGCACCCGCCCGTGCGCGCCGAGCAGCCGGCCCACCAGGTCCAGGGCCTGGACGTGGTCGCCGAGCTGCTCCCACAGGGCGACGATCAGCAGATTGCCGACCGCGTGCTCGTGCAGCTCGCCCTTGGACTGGAAGCGGTGCTGGATGACCCGGGCCCAGGTCTGGCCCCAGTCGTCGTCGCCGCACAGCGCGGCCAGCGCCTTGCGCAGGTCGCCGGGGGGCAGCACACCCAGTTCGTCGCGCAGCCGCCCGCTGGAGCCGCCGTCGTCGGCCACGGTGACGACGGCGGTGAGGTCGCCGGTGATCCGGCGCAGCGCGGCGAGCGAGGCGGACAGTCCCATGCCGCCGCCGAGGGCGACCACCTTGGGCTGGGCGCCGCGGCGTCTCGGCCTGGCGCCGCGGGCCCCGGCCGGCCGTCCGGCGGCGCGCCCTTCGGGCATCACCCGGCGCAGCCGGTGCAGCCGGTGCAGCCGCGGAGTGCGTGCGGTCATTCCCGTCCCATGTCCCGGTGGACGACCACCGTCTCCACACCCTCCGCGGCGAGTCGGGCGGCGAGCTTCTCCGACATGGCGACCGAGCGGTGCTTGCCGCCGGTGCAGCCGACGGCGATGGTCACATAGCGCTTGCCCTCGCGGCGGTAGCCCGCGGCGATCAGCCGCAG
This sequence comes from Streptomyces sp. NPDC058632, assembly GCF_042717095.1. Lineage (NCBI taxonomy): Bacteria > Bacillati > Actinomycetota > Actinomycetes > Kitasatosporales > Streptomycetaceae > Streptomyces > Streptomyces sp. NPDC058632. The sequence goes on from NZ_JBHXQZ010000038.1 coordinate 28,536, forward strand.
CAGCTCGGCGTACCGGTCGAGGAACTCCTTGGCGCCGGGCTGGTTGAAGACGTACGCCGCCACCTCCTCGTTGCGGCCGTTGAAGGGGCGCAGTTCCGGGACCCAGTGCGGGTTGGGCAGGAACCTCATGTCCACGACCAGGTCGGCGTCGACCGGGAGGCCGTACTTGAAGCCGAAGGACATCACGGTGGCCCGCAGCTCGGGCTCCTCGTCGCCGGCGAACTGGGCGTCCATCTTGGCGCGCAGTTCGTGCACGTTGAGGCTGGAGGTGTCGATCACCAGGTCGGCGTCGCCGCGCAGTTCGCGCAGGAGTTCACGCTCGGCGGCGATGCCGTCGACGATGCGGCCGTCGCCCTGGAGGGGGTGCGGGCGGCGCACCGACTCGAAGCGGCGTACCAGGGCGTCCTCGGAGGACTCCAGGAAGACGATCCGCCGGGTGACACCCCGGTGGTCGAGGTCGGCGAGGGATTCGCGGAGGTTGTCGAAGAAGCGCCGGCCGCGGACGTCGACGACGACCGCGATCCGGGCCACGTTGCCCTGGGAGCGGGCGCCGAGTTCCACCATGGTGGGGATCAGCGCGGGCGGGAGGTTGTCGACGACGAACCAGCCCAGGTCCTCCAGACACTTCGCGGCCGTGGAGCGGCCGGCCCCGGACATGCCGGAGATGATCACCAGCTCGGGGATCGCCACCTCGGGGGCCCCGGCCGTTTCCTTGCCCGTACTCACCTGTGCTCCGTCACCTGTTCCGTCGCCGTCGTCCTGGCGTGTCTCGTGCTCGGTCATCTCTCCAGCCCCCGTCGGTCGTCCGGGGCGCCCGTGGGCACGGGCTCCCCGGGAGAACCCCCGGACTTTCCGGGTTCTTCCACGTCGTCCATGTCATCCATGGCAACCATGTCATCCATGATCTCGCCCGTCGCCGTGTTCACGGCGGGACCGGCGGGCACCGCCCCGGCGAGGGCGGCGGTGATCGCCTCGGCCGTCTTGCGGCCTATGCCGGGCACGTCGCAGATCTGTTCGACGGTCGCCGCACGCAGCTTCCTCACCGAGCCGAAGTGCTTGATCAGCGCCTGCTTGCGGCTCTCTCCGAGGCCGGGCACGTCGTCCAGCGGACCGGACCGGAAGCGTTTGGCCCGCTTGACGCGCTGATAGCCGATGGCGAAGCGGTGGGCCTCGTCCCGGACGCGCTGGAGCAGGTAGAGGCCCTCGCTGGTGCGGGGCAGCACCACCGGGTCGGCGTCGCCCGGCAGCCACACCTCCTCCAGCCGCTTGGCGAGGCCGCACACCGCGATGTCGTCGATGCCGAGCTCGTCCAGGGCCCGGCGGGCCGCCGCGACCTGGGGGGCGCCGCCGTCGACGACCACCAGCTGGGGCGGATACGCGAAGCGCTTGGGGCGGCCGTCGTCCTCGGTGAGCGTGTTCGCGGACGGTACGGCTGGGCCGTCCGCGTCCCCGGTGTCCGCGGCGGTCCCGACGGGCCCGTCCGGGCCGAGGACGGCCTCCGCGCCGGCGGTCGGGGCAGGGTCCGGGGCGCCGGCCGCCTTCTCGACGGTCCCGTCCACGGAGTGCTCGCCGTCGGGCTCCGCGCCGTCGCTCCATTCGCCGGTCCGCTCCCTGTCGGCGAGATAGCGCCGGAAACGGCGGGTGATCACCTCGTGCATGGACCGGACGTCGTCCTGGCCGGCGAAGCTCTTGATCTGGAAGCGGCGGTACTCGCTCTTGCGGGCCAGCCCGTCCTCGAAGACGACCATGGAGGCCACGACGTCGTCGCCCTGGAGGTGCGAGATGTCGTAGCACTCGATCCGCAGCGGGGCGCTGTCCAGGCCGAGGGCGTCGGCGATCTCCTCCAGCGCGCGCGAGCGCGTGGTCAGGTCGGAGGCGCGCTTGGTCTTGTGCAGGACGAGGGCCTGCTGGGCGTTGCGCTCCACGGTCTCCATCAGGGCCCGCTTGTCCCCGCGCTGCGGAACCCGCAGGGAGACGCCCGAGCCCCGCCGCCCGGTGAGCCACTGCTGGACGGGCTCCACCGGGTCGGGCAGCGCGGGGACCAGGACCTCCCTCGGGACGGCGTCGCCGGTCTCCTCGCCGTACAGCTGCTGCAGGGCGTGCTCCACGAGGGCGCCGGTGGTGATCTCCTCCACCTTGTCGGTGACCCAGCCGCGCTGGCCGCGCACGCGTCCGCCGCGCACGTGGAAGATCTGGACGGCCGCCTCCAGTTCGTCCTCGGCGACCGCGATCAGGTCGGCGTCGGTGGCGTCGGCGAGCACCACCGCACTCTTCTCCATGGCCTTCTTCAGGGCCCCGATGTCGTCGCGCAGGCGGGCGGCCCGCTCGTACTCCATCTCCTCGGCCGCCTCGGTCATCCGCTGCTCCAGGCGGCGCACATAGGTGCCGGTGCGGCCGGCCATGAAGTCGCAGAACTCCTCGGCGAGTTCGCGGTGGTCCTCGGCGGAGACGCGGTCCACGCAGGGCGCCGAGCACTTGTCGATGTAGCCGAGCAGGCAGGGACGGCCGGTACGGGCGGCGTTCCTGAAGACACCGGCCGAGCAGGTACGCACCGGGAACACCCGCAGCAGCAGGTCCACGGTGTCGCGGATCGCCCACGCGTGCCCGTACGGACCGAAGTACCGGACGCCCTTCTTCTTGTGACCGCGCATCACCTGCACGCGCGGGAACTCCTCGTTCATCGTCACCGCGAGGTAGGGGTAGCTCTTGTCGTCGCGGTACTTGACGTTGAACCGGGGGTCGTACTCCTTGATCCAGGAGTACTCCAGCTGGAGCGCCTCGACCTCCGTGGACACCACCGTCCACTCCACGGAGGCGGCCGTGGTGACCATGGTGCGGGTGCGCGGATGGAGCCCGGCGAGGTCCTGGAAGTAGTTCGCCAGGCGCTGGCGCAGGTTCTTCGCCTTTCCGACGTAGATCACCCGGCGGTGCTCGTCGCGAAAACGGTAGACCCCCGGCGAGTCGGGGATCTCACCCGGTTTGGGGCGGTAGCTGGAGGGGTCGGCCATGTCTCACACCCTACTGGCGGGGACCGACACGACGGCGGGGCCCTGCGGCTGCCGGCCGGACACCGCTCCGGAAGGGTTATGAGCGGTGGGAAGCGGGAAGGTGGGGGGTCCGGCCCCTCGGGCGGGATGCCAGCAGGATGCGGACGCGGTCACGAGTCGGAGGGCTGGTCGGACAATGCGACAGACACGGATCGAGAAATCACGACGGCCGGCCGCCCGCGCCCGCCGGTACGCGGACGAGACGGCCGCACTCCTCGACTCCCTCGACCCACGCGACCCCGACATCGTGCGCGCCAAGCGCCTGGGTCGGCGTCCGAAGGGCGGCCGGGACGCGGCGGGCCGGTCGTAGCGAGGTCACGGGGGCCCTTTCCAGCAGGGCGCCGGAGGGTGGTTCGTGAGTTGATGTCCGTTTCAAGGTGAGGTCGGGGTGGGGCTGCCGGTCCCGGTGGCCCTCCTCATTTCCTCACCGGTGGCCGCACCGCAGGGGACGGAACTGTTCGTGGAGTCCTCGTCGGCCGACGGCTCCCTCCGGGTGGTGGCGACGCAGGTCTGCGGCGAGGACGGTCACGACGATCGGCTCCCGAACTTCAGATGACGTTGTCACCTTGGCTGCGCCGCCATTTCGGATGACATCGTCAACTGCATGATGGTCGCCATGGTCACCCGTGCGGAGTCCGCCGCCGTCACCCGCCGCGCCCTGCTCGACGCGGCCGCCGAGCTCCTCGACCTCGGCGGCCCCGAAGCCGTCACCTTGCGCGAGGCGGGCGCGCTGGGCAGGCGTGACGCGGGGAGCGCCGTACCGGCGTTTCACGGGCAGGGACAGCCTGCTGACCGCCGTCGCGACCGAGAGCCGGGAACGGATCGCCGACCAGGCGCACACCCTGCGGACCGATCCGGCCCTGTCGGCCTCCGACAAGCTGCGCGGCGCTCTCCGCACCCTCATCGGCGTCGGCCGGGAGCAGCCGCACCTGTACCAGATGTCGTTCAGGCGCCGCGGACACCGGCCCGAAGAACCTGGTGAAGGACTCGATCGCGTCCGGCGTCGGCTGTGCACACCGGCGGGTGACCCGGCCGCGGACCGCGTCCACGCGGCCGGACGCTTCCAGGACGAGTTCCCGGCCGTCGTCACCGCCCTCGTGGGGGAGCGGGACACACGACGCTACGGCGCCCTGCTGCTCACCGGCGCCCACGGCATCGCGGACATGGGGCTCAGCGGCCACCTCGGCACGGACGGATTGCGCACCACCTCCGACGAGCTCGTCGACACCCTCGTCCGCATGGTCGCGGACGCCGACGGAACGACATAGCAACGCCCGCGCCCCGTCGACGGCGGACTCCTCGCCCTCTCAGGGGCCGTGCCGGCCTTCGGGTCGGCACGGCCCCTGACGTGTGTGCCCCGCATGTGGGCACCGCGCGGTGTCCACATGTGGGGCATCAGGTGTTGTCGGGAATTGGCCAACACGCTTCAATGCGGGGGAACTCGGGGCCCTGAACGGCGGCGTACGGATGTGAGGACCCGTCCGTGCCGACGGGGGAGGGACCCGGGGTGCGTCGAGCGAACGGCCTGACCAGCCGTTGTGGACATTCAGAGAAAGGCCCCTGCATGCCGCACGCCACACCGCACACGGACGCCACCACCGCGGAACTGGACTCGGCCCTGCGCGGCGGCCCCTTCCATGTCGCCCTGCGGGCCGCGATAGCCGCCCGCGGCCTGCCGCTGCAGCGGGTGCAGCACCATCTGTCGCGCCGCGGCGTGAAGGTGGGTGTCACCAGCCTCAGTTACTGGCAACAGGGCGCCCGCCGCCCGCAGCGTGCCGAGTCGCTGCGGGCCGTACGGGCGCTGGAGGAGATCCTGGAGCTGCCGGAGGAGTCGCTGATCCGTCTGCTCGCCGAGTCCGACGAGCAGGCCCCGGACGGCCGCCCCGCGGGCCGTTCCTACCGTTCGCTGGTCGAGGCGGCGGGCGTCCTGGCGAGGCTGCTGGCCGAGCTCGACGCCACCCGGGACAGCGGGCTGCAGACCCTGGGGCACCATGAGCGGGTCCGGATCGGGAAGCACCGGGAGTTGGCGGAGCGTGAGTCCCACCACATCGTGCGCGCCCACCGGGACGGCATCGACCGCTTCGTGGCCGTCCACCACGGCGACCCCGGTTCCGCACCGGCCCGGATGACCGTGCACGCCCTGGAGAACTGCCGTACCGGCCGGGTCCGTCGGCAGCAGGACACCGGCCTGCTCGCGGTCGAACTGCTCTTCGACACACGGCTGCGGGCCGGTGACACGTTCCTCTTCCGGTACGCCGTGGAGGACGGCACGGCCGGTGTCTCGCGCGAGTACGTGCACGGGACGGACTCCCCCGGCGGCCAGTACGCGCTCCAGGTGTGCTTCGACGCCGGGGCCCTCCCGGCGCGCTGCCACCGGTTCACCCAGCACTCCGCGGCGGCACCGCGCGGCGGCCGTCAGGAGCTGGCGGTCAGCGCCCGGCACCGCTCGGTGCACCTGGTCGAACCGCGCGTGCGGACGGGGTACGTGGGGATCGGCTGGGACTGGGACTGAACCCGGCTCCGGACTGAACCCGGCTCCGGGCTGGGCCGAGCCCAGCGGCTCGGCTCAGTGGCTCAGGTCTGCGGCTTCGCGACGATCGTGCCGTTGCGGACCTCGACGGAGAGCGGCGCCAGCGGTGCCACCGCCGGCTCGCGCAGCACCTTGCCGGTGGTGGCGTCGAACTCGCTGCCGTGACAGGGGCAGATCAGCTTCGTCCCCTTCAGCCGGTTGATGGGGCAGTTCGCGTGCGTGCAGAGGGTGCTGTACGCCGTGAAGGAGCCGCCATCGTCCCGGCTGACCACGATGTTGTGGTCCCGGAACAGCTTGCTGCTCCCCCGGGCGACCTCGCTCTCCGCACCGAGTTCGACGGGCCCGGTCGGCTGCGAGGGCCTCTCCTCGCCTCCCCCGCAGGCGGCGAGGCCGAGTCCGGCGACAGGGGTGAGGGCCATACCTCTCAGGACGGTACGACGGCTCGCGGCGGATCGGCCGGACATGGGATCTCCACTGGTCGGACGGCGGTACGGGGCGACCATACCGGGGGTGGTCCTTCCGGTTGCCGGGTGGGGAGCGGGCGCGGACGGCGGGACGGGACCAGCCGGGACCGGACGCGCGGGACTGACGTAAACGTTTGCGCAAGCGTTTACGTCTGCCGTCGGATGGGATAGCTTCCCCGTCACGGAGCCGCGGCGGGGCACCCACGTCGGCCGGGTACGCGAAGGGAGTGGGCGATGGCGACCATGACGGACGTGGCGCGGTGTGCCGGGGTCTCGGTCGCGACCGTCTCGCACGTCCTGAACGGCACACGGCCGGTGCTCCCGCGCACCCGCCAGGCGGTCCTGGACGCCGTCGAGGAGCTCGGCTACACCCCGAACACGCTGGCCCGCTCGCTGGTGACCTCCCGCACCCGTTCGATCGGGCTCGCGGTGTCGGCGATCAGCAACCCGTACTTCACCGAGATCCTCCAGGGCGTCGAGGCGGCCGCCCTGGAGTACGGCTACAGCCTGCTCATCGCCGATCCCCACGACGACCCCGAGCACGAGCGCAAGGTGGTGCAGCTGCTGCACGAGCGCCGGGTGGAGGGTGTGGTCGTCGCACCGTCCGCGCAGCCGCGCGAGCTGCTCGCCTACCTCGGGCGCCATCAGGTGCCGGCCGTGTTCCTGGACCGGGTGGTCGGGGACTCCGGGAAGGGCGGCCCGCGCTTCGACCAGGTCTGCGCCGAGAACACCGAGCCGACGGCCCTGCTGGTCACGCACCTCGCCGGGCTCGGTCACCGCCGGATCGCCCTGGTCGCCGGGCGTCCCGGGTTCAGCACCACCGCCGAGCGGATCACCGGCTACCGGCACGGTCTGGCGGGTGCGGGGCTGCCGTTCGACGAGCGGCTCCTGGTGCACGGCGACTCCGAGTCGGCGGGCGCCGAGCGGGCCACCGGTGACCTGCTCTCCCTCGGCGCTCCCCCGACCGCGCTGGTCACCGGGAACAACGCCATGACGATCGGCGCCCTGCGCGCCCTGCGCGCCCACGGCCTCTCCGTGCCCGGGGACATCGCGCTGTGCTGCTTCGACGACTTCGCCTGGGCGGACCTGTTCTCCCCCCGGCTCACCGCGATCGCCCAGCCCGGCAGGGACATCGGCGCCCGTGCCGTCCAGGTGCTCCTGGACCGCCTGGCCGCGCCGGACCGGCCCGTGCGGACCGAGCGGCTCTCCTGCGCCTTCGTGCACCGCACGTCCTGCGGCTGCCCGGACCCGACAAGCCCCCACGGAACCCGAGAAAGGGACCCCTCGTGATCGTCGTAGCCGGTGAGGCACTGATCGACCTGGTACCGCAGGGCGCGGGTGCGCTCGCGGCGTTGACGCCGGCGCTCGGCGGCGGCCCCTACAACACGGCGGTGGCGCTGGGCCGTCTCGGCTCCCCCGCCGCCTTCTGCTCCCGGGTGTCGCGCGACGCCTTCGGCGAGGCGCTGCTGGACCGGCTGCGCGAGACCGGCGTGGCGGTGTCGTCGGTGCAGCGCGGTGGCGAGCCCACGACGCTCGCCGTCGCCACGGTCGCGGCGGACGGCTCGGCGGTCTACTCCTTCTACGTGGAGGGGACGGCGGACCGGCTCTTCGCGGCGCCGGACGCGTTGCCGGCCGGCACCCGCGCGGTGTCGTTCGGCACCTGCTCCCTCGTGCTGGAGCCGGGGGCGAGCGCGTACGAGGAGTTGATGCGCGCCGCCCACGCGCGGGGCGTGTTCACGGCACTGGATCCCAACATCCGGCCGGGGCTGATCCCGGACCCCGACGCCTACCGGACCCGGTTTTTGAGCTGGCTGCCGTCGGTGTCGCTGCTGAAGCTGTCCGAGGAGGACGCCCGGTGGCTCGGCGGCACCCCCGCGCGGTGGCTGGCGGCCGGTCCGGCGGCGGTCGTGGTCACCCGGGGCGGTGACGGGCTGACCGTGTTCACGCGGGAGGGTGGCGAGTACACCGTGCCGGGTGAGCGGGTCGAGGTGGTGGACACGATCGGCGCGGGTGACACCGTCAACGCGGCGTTGCTGCACGGTCTGGCGGTCCGGGACGCGCTCAGCGAGGAGGGGGCGGCCAAGCTGGGCGCGGACGGCTGGCGGGAGCTGCTCGGTTTCGCGGCGCGCGCGGCGGCGATCACCTGCTCACGCGCGGGCGCGGAGCCTCCGTACGCCCACGAACTGGACGCTTGAGGCCCCAGGCCCCAGGCCCCAGGCCCCAGGCCCCAGGCCCCAGGCCCCAGGCCCCAGGCATGATCCACCGGACGGGCCGTACGTGCCGTGAGCCTTCACACCGTGCCGGACGCACCGGCCGGACGGACCCAGGTCCGTCCGGCCGGGCAGGTCGGGTCAGGCCTTCGCCGTCCGGGCCGTCCCCTTCCCGGCGGTCCTGGCGGCGGCCGTCTTGCCGGCAGGTGTCTTGGTGACGACCTTCTTCTTGGCCGGAGCCTTCTTCACCGCTGCCTTGCGCGGGGCCGTCACCGGGGCGGCGTCGCTGATGCGGTCCGCGCCGAGGGCGTCCCGCAGGAACTTGCCGGTGTGGCTGGTCGGAACGCTCGCCACCTGCTCGGGCGTGCCCTCCGCGACGACCAGGCCGCCGCCCGAACCGCCCTCGGGGCCCATGTCGACGACCCAGTCCGCGGTCTTGATCACATCGAGGTTGTGCTCGATGACGATGACCGTGTTGCCCTTGTCGACCAGGCCGGACAGGACGGTCAGCAGCTTGCTGATGTCCTCGAAGTGCAGTCCGGTGGTCGGCTCGTCCAGGACGTAGACCGTGCGGCCGGTGGAGCGCCGCTGCAGCTCGCTCGCGAGCTTCACCCGCTGGGCCTCGCCCCCGGACAGGGTCGTGGCCGCCTGGCCGAGCCGTACGTACCCGAGACCGACGTCGTGGAGCGTCTTCAGGTGGCGGGAGATCGCCGGGACGGCCTCGAAGAAGTGCATGGCCTCCTCGATCGGCATGTTCAGGACGTCGGCGATGGACTTGCCCTTGTAGTGGACCTCCAGGGTCTCCCGGTTGTAGCGGGCGCCGTGGCAGACCTCGCACGGGACGTAGACGTCCGGGAGGAAGTTCATCTCGATCTTGATGGTGCCGTCGCCCGAGCAGTTCTCGCAGCGGCCCCCCTTGACGTTGAAGGAGAACCGGCCGGGCATGTAGCCGCGGACCTTCGCCTCGGTCGTCTCGGCGAACAGCTTGCGGACGTGGTCGAAGACGCCGGTGTACGTCGCCGGGTTGGATCGCGGGGTGCGGCCGATGGGCGACTGGTCGACGTGGACGACCTTGTCGACGAGGTCGTCGCCGTCCACGCGCGTGTGCCGGCCGGGCACGCTCCGTGCGCCGTTCAGTTCGCGGGCCAGGTGCGTGTACAGGATGTCGTTGACCAGCGTGGACTTGCCGGAGCCGGAGACGCCGGTGACCGCCGTGAACACGCCGAGGGGGAAGGACACCTCGATGTCCCGCAGGTTGTTCTCGCGGGCGCCGTGCACCGTGAGCCGGCGCGACGGGTCGAGCGGGCGGCGGATGTCCGGCAGCGGAATGGCCTTGCGGCCGGACAGGTACTGGCCGGTCTGCGACTCGGTGTTCTCGAGCAGTTCCTTCAGGGCACCGCTGTGCACGACCTTGCCGCCGTGCTCACCGGCGCCCGGCCCGATGTCGACGATCCAGTCGGCGACCTTGATGGTGTCCTCGTCGTGCTCCACGACGATGAGCGTGTTGCCCATGTCGCGGAGCCTGACCAGGGTCTCGATCAGCCGGTGGTTGTCGCGCTGGTGCAGGCCGATGGACGGCTCGTCGAGGACGTAGAGGACGCCGACGAGACCGGAGCCGATCTGGGTGGCCAGGCGGATGCGCTGGGCCTCGCCGCCGGAGAGGGTGCCCGCCGCGCGGTTCAGCGAGAGGTAGTCGAGGCCCACGTCGACCAGGAACCGCAGCCGCTCGTTGACCTCCTTCAGCACCCGCTCGGCGATCTTCTTGTCGCGGGCGGAGAGCTTGAGCTCGCCCAGGAAGTCCGCGCACTCGCTGATGGACATGGCCGAGATGTCGGCGATCGACTTCCCCATCACCGTGACGGCGAGGACGATGGGCTTGAGACGGGTCCCCGCGCAGGAGGCGCAGGCGACCTCGCGCATGTAGCCCTCGAGGCGCTCGCGGCTGGCGTCGCTCTCGGCCTCGCTGTGCCGGCGCTTGACGAAGGGGAGGGCGCCCTCGAAGGCCGTCGTGTACCGGCGCTCGCGTCCGTACCGGTTGCGGTAACGGACCTCGACCTGGGTCTTGTGGCCGTTCAGCAGGGCCTTCTTGGCGCGCTGCGGCAGACCGGCGAAGGGGATGTCGGTGCGGAAGCCGAGCGCGTCGGCGAGGGCGCCGATCAGCCGGGCGAAGTAGTCCTTGGTGTGCCCGTGCGACCAGGGGTGGATGGCGCCCTCGTCGAGGCTCTTGTCCGGGTCGGGGACGATCAGCTCCGGGTCGACCTCCATGCGCGTGCCGATGCCGCCGCACTCGGGGCAGGCGCCGAAGGGCGAGTTGAAGGAGAAGGAGCGGGGCTCCAGCTCCTCGAAGGACAGGTCGTCGTAGGGGCAGTACAGGTGCTCGGAGAACATGCGCTCGCGCTCGGGGTCGTCCTCCGGGAGGTCGACGAAGTCGAGCACGACCATGCCGCCGGACAGGCCGAGCGCGGTCTCGACGGAGTCGGTGAGGCGGCGCTTGGCGGTGTCCTTCACCGTGAGGCGGTCCACGACCACCTCGATGGTGTGCTTCTCCTGCTTCTTCAGCGTGGGCGGGTCGGACAGCTGGACGGTCTCGCCGTCCACCCGCGCGCGGGAGTAGCCCTTGGTCTGGAGTTCGGCGAAGAGGTCGGCGAACTCGCCCTTTCGCTCCCGCACCAGCGGCGACAGCACCTGGAAGCGGCTGCCCTCCGGCAGCTCCAGCACCCGGTCGACGATGGCCTGCGGCGACTGGCGCGAGATGGGCCGGGAGCACTGGGGGCAGTGCGGCTTGCCGATGCGCGCGAAGAGCAGCCGCAGGTAGTCGTAGACCTCGGTGATGGTGCCGACCGTGGAGCGCGGGTTGCGCGAGGTCGACTTCTGGTCGATGGAGACGGCCGGGGACAGGCCCTCGATGAAGTCGACGTCCGGCTTGTCCATCTGACCGAGGAACTGCCGGGCGTACGAGGAGAGCGACTCCACGTAGCGCCGCTGCCCCTCGGCGAAGATCGTGTCGAAGGCCAGCGAGGACTTGCCCGACCCCGACAGGCCCGTGAAGACGATGAGCGAGTCGCGCGGGAGGTCGAGCGAGACGTTCTTGAGGTTGTGCTCGCGCGCTCCACGGACGATGAGACGGTCGGCCACGCCGGTCCGCACCTTTCTTGAGAGAAGTGACAGGGGCGGGGCCCCCGTGCTTTCTCACACTAGGGCGAGCCACTGACAACGCCGGTCGGATTCACGGGTTGACAACAATCCCCGGCTCTCCAGCATGCCCGACGCCGCGCCCGAGCTTATAGCACGTGCATTCGATTCACGGTCTTCCTTCGCCACCTTCACCCGAAGGTGTGGCGGGATTAGGGTCGGCTCCATGATTGATCACGCTCATGACCTGGCGTCCGTACACGACGCGACCGAGCGGCTGCTCCTCGCGGTCGGCACACTGGACAACGCCGCTGTGACGAAGGCGTCACGGCTTCCGGGCTGGACCCGCGGACATGTGCTGGCCCACCTCGCGCGCAACGCGGACGCCTTGGTGAACGTTCTGGAGGGGCGCCCCATGTACGTCTCCGGCGCCGCGCGGGAGGCCGACATCGAGCGGGACGCCCCGCGCCCCCTCGACGTCCAGCTCGCGGACCTGCGGGAGACGGCGGCCCGCGTCCAGCAGGTGGGCGCGGCACCGGCGGACTGGTCACGCACCGTGGAGCTGCGCGGCGGTGTCACGGACCGGGCGGCCCGGGTGCCGTTCCGGCGCTGGGTCGAGGTGGAACTGCACCACGTGGACCTCGACATCGGCTACGAGCTGGAGGACCTTCCGGCGGAGTTCACCGAGCGGGAGATCGGCTTCCTGGCGGCGCGGTTCGACGGCCGCCAGGACGTGCCCACGACCCGCCTGACCACCACCGACGGCCGGACCTGGACCACCGGGGGCGGGGCGGCCGGCGACCCGGTCGAGGCCGAGGGGCCGGCCGCGGCTCTGCTCGGCTGGCTCGCCGGGCGCCGTGACGGCTCGGGGCTGACGGTGACGTCCGGCGCCCTGCCCGCCCTCCCCCCGCTATAGGCTGGCCGCCATGACGTACAGCGGGCGTGTGACGGTCGGCGGACCGGCCGACGTGCACGAACTCAAGGACCTGATGATCACCAAGGTCGCCGTCGGTCCCATGGACAACAACGCCTATCTGCTGCGCTGCCGGGCCACCGACGAGCAGTTGCTGATCGACGCGGCCAACGACGCGGACACCCTGCTGGGCACGATCGGTGACGACGGCATCGCCTCCGTCGTCACCACGCACCGGCACGGCGATCACTGGCAGGCGCTGGACCGGGTGGTGACGGCCACCGGCGCCCGCACCCACGCGGGCCGGGACGACGCCGAGGGCATCCCGGTGCCGACGGACGTCCTGGTCGACGACGGCGACACGATCCGGGTCGGGCACGTGGAACTCACCGCACGCCACCTCGTCGGCCACACACCCGGCTCGATCGCCCTCGTCTACGACGATCCGCACGGGCATCCCCATGTGTTCACCGGGGACTGCCTGTTCCCGGGCGGCCCTGGTCGGACAACACTTCCGGAAGAGTTCAACTCCCTGATGGACGGCCTGGAGACCAAGCTGTTCGACGTCCTGCCGGACGAGACCTGGATCTATCCCGGCCACGGCAACGACACCACGCTGGGTGCGGAGCGCCCGCAGCTGTCCCAGTGGCGCGCGCGGGGCTGGTGAGCGGCCGGGGGAAACGGCCCGGGCGCCGGTTCGGGTGAGCCCCGTCCTCCGGGGCGGATGCCAGGGGGCGGGGCTTACGCCGGTGCCCGTCCGGTGCCGGCCAGCGCAGCGATCCGCTCCACCGCGAACACGTACCCCTGGACCCCGCAGCCCGCGATGACCCCGTCGGCCCGCAGCGAGACGTAGGAGTGGTGCCGGAAGGACTCGCGCCGGTGGATGTTGGAGATGTGGACCTCCATCACGGGCAGGCCGTCACAGGCGTTGAGGGCGTCCAGGATGGCGACGGAGGTGTGCGAGTAGGCACCGGGGTTGATCACGATGCCGCTGTGGTTCAGCCGCGCCTCGTGGATCCAGTCCACCAGCTCGCCCTCGTGATTGGACTGCCGCAGGTCCACCGTGCCTCCGTGCGCGCCTGCCGCCCCGACGCACAGGGCCTCCACGTCGGCGAGCGTCTCGGATCCGTAGATCTTCGGCTGACGCTGCCCGAGCAGGTTCAGATTGGGGCCGTTGAGAATCATGATCGGGGCATCGGCCAGGCTGCGGTGCACAGTTCCTCCGGTCCGTTCGGAAAGATCGGGAAAGGTCGGGAAGAGGTCTATCACGCCCCCGCCGACGGTTGCCCCGGTCCCGCCGTGCTGCCGGAGCCGCCTCCGGGCGGGGGTGCGTCGGCGCGGGGGTCTGCGCGGGGCACGTCCCCGCCCGGAGGCGGTTTCCGAAGTCGGTGCTACGGGTTGATCGCCAGTTCGAGATAGGCCGCGAGGATCACCAGGTGCACCCCGCCCTGGAGCGGTGTGGCCCGGCCGGGGCGCACGGTCAGGGCGCCGACCACCACGGTCAGTGCGAGCAGCACCATATGGGTGTTGCCGAGGCCCAGGACGAGCGGACCCGAAAGCCACAGGGAGGCTATGGCGACCGCGGGGATGGTCAGGCCGATGCTGGCCATCGCCGAGCCGAGCGCGAGATTCACACTGGTCTGGACCCGGTTGCGCTGCGCGGCGCGCACGGCGGCGATGGTCTCGGGCAGCAGGACCAGCAGCGCGATGATCACACCGACGACGGCGTGGGGCAGCCCGGCCGACTTGACACCGGACTCGATGGCGGGCGAGACGCCTTTGGCCAGGCCGACCACCCCCACGAGGGCCAGACCGAGCAGCCCGAGACTGGTCAGGGCGGTGCGGTCGGAGGGCGCGGCCGCGTGCTCGTCCTCCGGGGCCACGACCGGTGTGGGCTTGCCGGGCTTGACCACGGGCAGGAAGTAGTCACGGTGCCGGACGGTCTGTGTCGCGACGAACAGGCCGTAGAGGATCAGCGAGGTGACCGCGGCGAAGGTGAGCTGCACCCCGGAGAATTCCGGGCCCGGCTTGCTGGTGGTGAACGTCGGCAGCACCAGGGTGAGGGTCGCCAGCGTGGCCACCGTGGCGAGCGCGGCGCCGGCGCCTTCCGGATTGAAGGTGGCCGTGCCGTGCCGCAGCGAGCCGACCAGCAGACTCACTCCGAGGATGCCGTTGCAGGTGATCATCACAGCCGCGAAGACGGTGTCCCTGGCCAGGGACGCGGTATCGGGCCCTCCGTCGATCATCAGGGTGACGATCAGTGCGACCTCGATGATCGTGACGGCGACCGCGAGGACCAGCGAGCCGAACGGTTCGCCGACCCGGTGGGCCACCACCTCCGCATGGTGCACGGCAGCCAGCACGGCTGCCGCCAGCACCACGACCGCCACGGCGATGACCGCGCCGGACAGTTTGCTCCCCCAGGTCAGAGCCAGGAGCACCACCGCGAGGATGGGGAGCGCGGTCGTCCACCGGCCCGCGAGTGTTCTGATCCACGTGGTCATGCGGAGCCCTCAGACCTGAAGGAACCACGGACTTCGGCCACTCGGCGCCCCGGGGAATGAATCACCATATTGATCACTTTAAGTCCCCCGCTCTGTGCGGGTGCCCGACCGTGCGACCGGTCTCGCCGACGTCCGGCCGACCCGGTCGCTCGCATGCTCCTTGTCGTTTTGAGGTGGTGGTCGTGGTGGTCGCGCATGATCTCCTCTACTGGCTGAGGGGACGGTCATTGGCGGACGGCAGTGAGCGTTGCCGCATCCCCCGCGGGTCGTTCTTTCCTGGTCCGGCACGAGACCGGCAGACGCCGGGAGCGGTGCGCGGCTGCCTGCCGCGCCCCGCTCCCGGAAATCCCCTGTCCGTTCCCGGACGGGTCGGACGTCGGGTCAGACGTCGATGCTGTCCTTGTCGGTGCCCTCGACCCGGCCCTCCTCGGCCTGGTCCTTCAGCGCCTGCTTCTTGGAGGCCCTGAGGCTGGTGATCGTGGTGACGATCAGGACGCCGCAGATCACACCCAGCGACACAGGGATGCTGATCTCGGGAACGTGTACCCCGGACTCGTGCAGTGCGTGCAGCACCAGCTTCACACCGATGAAGCCGAGAATGATCGACAGGCCGTAGGACAGGTGGACCAGCTTCCGCAGCAGACCGCCGATGAGGAAGTACAGCTGCCGCAGACCCATGAGGGCGAACGCGTTCGCGGTGAACACGATGTACGGGTCCTGGGTCAGACCGAAGATCGCGGGGATCGAGTCGAGCGCGAAGAGCACGTCCGTGGTGCCGATGGCGAGCATCACGACCAGCATCGGGGTCATGACCCGCTTGCCGTTCTGCTCGATCCACAGCTTGGTGCCGTGGTACCGGTCGGCCACGCCGAACCTGCGCTCGGCGGCCTTGAGGAGCTTGTTCTCCTCGAACTCCTCGTCCTCCTCGTCGGCGCGGGCCTCCTGGACGAGCTTCCAGGCCGTGTAGATCAGGAAGGCGCCGAAGATGTAGAAGACCCACGAGAAGCTGGCGATGATCGCGGCGCCCGCGGCGATGAAGATCGTCCGCAGTACCAGGGCGATGATCACGCCGACCAGGAGCACCCTCTGCTGGTACTGCGACGGCACCGCGAACTTCGCCATGATCAGGACGAAGACGAACAGGTTGTCGACGCTCAGCGATTTTTCGGTGATGTAGCCGGCGAAGAACTCGCCTGCGGGTTGCCCCCCGCTGAAGACCAGCAGGCCGAGCCCGAAGAGCACGGCCAGGGCGATCCAGACCATGGTCCAGATCCCGGCTTCCTTGATGGAGACGTCGTGCGGCTTGCGCCCGATGAAGAAGTCGATCGAGATGAGGGCGAGAAGGCCCACAACGGTCAGGGCCCAAAGGGTCGGGGTAACTTCCACTGCGCCTCCGGCAGATACGTCTCACGGAAAATGTCAGCGTCATTGCTGCCGGAGGTCTCTTCCACCCAGGCCCCCCGGCGCTTGACAGCAGCCGGACGGACTCATGGGCCGACGCCCCGGGATCAGGCCTGATCCGTATTGACGGGGTCGCCGCACAGACAGGGAGTACTCCCCTCCGTGTGCAAAACTTTACCCTCATCACCAAGGTTTGGTAAAGAGCGAGGTAAAAGAAACCCCAAAGCCCCAGGTGGGAGGCGGCCATAAGGGAGCACGGTCCAAGAGATGGGACACCACCGCGGCGATTGCGGACGCACGGTCACAGGTTCCCGGTCAGGGACGCCCTGTCCGTCGGGCCTCGGCGACCCGGGTGAGCACCTGCTGGAGAACCTGGCTGCCCGGCGGCACGAGCGGGGGCTCGTACGTCCAGGCGTGTCCGACCCACGGATCGGCCAGATGACTGTCGGCCACCGGGGTCAGCCGCAGCAGGGAGCGCCACAGGGGGTCGAGCAGCGGTCCGTATCCGGCGGACTCCTCGCGGTCGGCGACCATCATCAGGTGGACGCCGCCGGACGGGCCCTCGTCGGCGAGGTAGCGCAGCTGGTTCACGGCACGGTCGTCGAAACCGTGCGGGAAGTCGTTGACGATCAGCAGTTGCTGGGAGGTGTCGAAGCCGGGCGGCAGCGAGTCGGCCGCTCCGCCGCGCAGCGCCATCTGCACCAGGTCGACGCGCTGGGTGAGCCGGCTCAGGACGTCCGTGACGCCCGCGGCGCCCTGGGCGGGCGGCGCCGCCAGCACACCGCTCCGCGTCAGCGGTACCAGCGGCTGCGCGCCCGATCCGGCCGGGTCGACGACGTGCACGGTGAACTCGCCCGCCGGGTGGACGGCGAGCAGGCGTGCCGCGTGGGCCACCGCCGTCTCCATGGCGAGACGCCGCATGTCATGGGCGTCGGTGAACGACTCGTCCAGGGCGTCGGTCCGGCCGCTGTCGATCCACAGGCCGCGCTCCAGCGGCAGCCGGAGCAGCATCGGGATGCGGATCCGGTCGGCCTCGGGCAGCCGGAGGTCACCCAGGCGCAGCGCCATGGGAATCTCCATCGGTACCCGGTAGGCGTGCCAGACGGGGTTGTCCCAGCGGGCGTACGCCGGGGGCAGGGCGGGTTCGACGACCTCGGCCTCGGCGACGAGCTGGGCGAGGTCGCGGTCGAGGGCCTCCCTCGCCCGGTCGACGAGCTGGGCCTGCCGGGCCCTGGCCGCCTCGCGCGCTGCGTCGCCCTGACCGCCGATCCGATTGCGCGGATCGGACAGGACCTGCTCCAGCTCCTTGTCCATGCGGGACTCGGCGAAGTCGACGGCACTGCGGTAGGCGGCGGTGGTGCGGGCCAGGTCCTCGAACATGCCCCAGACCTGGTTGTAGAGGCGCTCCTCCATGGACCAGCCGGTCGCGTCGCCCGCGACGGGCTGCGCGGGCTGGCCCGGCGGGACCGGGGGCGCGGCCGGCGGGGGAGACGGCGGGGCGGCTTTGCGCCGGCGGGGGTGGCTGTAGTCGATCGGACCACCGGCCGTCGCCGCGGACGGACCCGCGGCTCCTCCGGGGTGGGCCGGCGGCCCGGCCGGCTGCCCGCCGTACGCGGGCGGCACGGGGCCGGGGGCGCCCCGGGGTGCGGTGCCGCCGCCCTGGTCGGGGTGGCGGGCCGGAGTGGCCGCCTGACGGGAACGGTCGCCCTCGGAAGGGCGGGGCGGGGGCGCCTGCACGGAGCGGGCGAGCCCCCGGGCGACCGCTTCCTCGATGCTGCCCGCGAGCTGCCGTGCCTGGGGCAGGGCCTGGTCGGTGAGGAGCTCGGCCAGGCCGCCGGCGTATCCCTGACCGACCGCGCGCACCTTCCAGGCGCCCTGGCGCCGGTAGAGCTCCAGGGCGACGACGGCCGTCTCCGCTTCCAGGCCGGTGACGGTGTAGCTGGCCACTTCGGTGCCGTCCAGCCCGGTGACCGCGACGAAGGGTGCGGCGACGGCGCCGAAGCGGGCGGGGCCCTGCCCGGCGGGGGCGGGCAGCGCGAGCAGCACACTGACACGGTGGACCGCGTCGGCCAGGGCGTCCAGGTCCACCGCGAGCCGGTGGTCGGCCGCGGCCTGCCGCGACACCTCCAGGCCGGGCTGGGTGGGCGAACCCGGGTGGGCCACCCACTCCACCCCGTGGATCCTGCCGTCCTCGTCGCCGAGCGCGGCCACGGTCACGACCGGCGTGCCGGCCGAGACCCGGATCTCGAGACGCGACTGGGAGAGCGGGTGGTTCTGTCCCCGCACCAGCTCGGCCGTCATCGCCCTCGTCCCCCCGTGTCGCGTGCTTCGCGCGTGCCGCTCGTGTTCCGTCGTTCGTGACGCACCGCTTGTGACGTGCTGCTTGTGACGTGCTGCTTGTGACGTGCTGCTCGTCCGGGTGCCGCTCCGGACGCTCAGAGCACCGGCAGGATCGCCGGCATCAGGTCCTGGAAGGTACGGCCGTTGGCCGGGTTGCCCAGGGCCGTCATCGTCCAGCCCGTGCCCGAACGGTGCACCTTCGCCATCAGCTGGGCGGTGTAGGAGCCGCCGCCGGCCAGCGTGTAGCGGGCGAGCTCCTCGCCGTTGGTCTCGTCGACGAGACGGCAGAACGCGTTCTGCACCTCCTGGAAGGTCTGGCCCGTGAAGGAGTTCACGGTGAAGACGATCTGGTCGATGTGGACCGGGACGCGGGACAGGTCGACGAGAATGGCCTCGTCGTCGCCGCCCTGGCCGACGCCGCCGACGAGGTTGTCACCGGTGTGGCGCACGGAGCCGTCGTCGCTCACCAGGTGGCGGAAGAAGACGACGTCGACCGGCTGCTTGTCCGCGAACAGGACAGCGGAGGCGTCCAGGTCGATCTCCCGGGTACGCGAGCCGAACAGGCCGCGGCGGGGGGCAGCCTGCCAGCCGAGACCCATACGGACCGCGGTCAGGCTGCCGCCGTCGTTCTTCTGCAGACTGATGGCCTGACCCTTGGTCATGTTGACGGTCACGCGCTGATCCCCTCTCGGACTTTCCCCTGTTGCCGCGAAACCGCGGATGACCAGAACCCTACGCAGGAGCACTGACAGTGACGCACCCCGGTCCGCACTTTGTGTCGGTCTTGCAACACAGCCCGTGCCGGACGGGCACCGTGCCGGAACGCGGCGCCGTCAGGACAGGCCCGCCTCCCGCATCTGCCGCAACTCCTTCTTCATTTCGGACACCTCGTCGCGCAGCCGGGCCGCGATCTCGAACTGCAGGTCGGCGGCTGCGGCCCGCATCCGCGCGGTGAGCTCCTCGATCTGCCCGGCGAGCTCCGCCGCGGGCCGGTCGGTGGGCACCGGCTCGGCACCCTTGGCCCTGCCCTTCGCGCCCTTGGCCGCCTTGGTGCCGAGCGCGGGCACGGGGGCCTTGGCCCCGCCACCGTCCTTCTTGGCCTGCCGGTAGCCGGAGCCCAGCAGCTGCTCGGTGTCGATGTCCTCGCGGGCGATCTGGGAGACGATGTCGTTGATCTTCTTGCGGAGCGGCTGGGGGTCGATGCCCTTCGCCCGGTTGTAGGCGACCTGCTTCTCCCGGCGGCGGTTGGTCTCGTCGATGGCCTTCGCCATCGCCGGGGTGATCTTGTCCGCGTACATGTGGACCTGGCCGGAGACATTGCGCGCCGCGCGGCCGATGGTCTGGATCAGGGAGGTGCCCGAGCGCAGGAAGCCCTCCTTGTCGGCGTCGAGGATCGCCACCAGGGACACCTCGGGCAGGTCGAGACCCTCACGCAGCAGGTTGATGCCGACGAGGACGTCGTACTCGCCGCTGCGCAGCTCCCGGAGCAGTTCGACGCGGCGCAGGGTGTCGACGTCGCTGTGGAGGTAGCGCACCTGGATGCCGAGTTCGAGGAAGTAGTCGGTGAGGTCCTCGGCCATCTTCTTGGTGAGCGTGGTCACCAGGACGCGCTCGTCCTTCTCGACGCGCGAGCGGATCTCGTGCACCAGGTCGTCGATCTGGCCCTCGGTGGGCTTGACGACGACCTCGGGGTCGATCAGGCCGGTGGGGCGGATGATCTGTTCGACGACGCCGTCCGAGCGGGAGAGCTCGTACTGGCCGGGGGTGGCCGACAGGTACACGGCCTGGCCGATGCGCTTCTGGAACTCCTCCCACTTCAGCGGGCGGTTGTCCAGGGCGGAGGGGAGCCGGAAGCCGTGGTCGACGAGGGTGCGCTTGCGGGAGGCGTCGCCCTCGTACATGGCGCCGATCTGGGGCACGGTGACGTGCGACTCGTCGATGACGAGGAGGAAGTCGTCCGGGAAGTAGTCCATCAGGGTGTTCGGCGGGGAGCCGGGCAGGCGGCCGTCGAAGTGCATCGAGTAGTTCTCGACGCCGGAGCAGCTGCCGATCTGGCGGAGCATCTCGAGGTCGTAGGTGGTGCGCATCCTCAAACGCTGGGCCTCCAGGAGCTTGCCCTGCTTGTCCAGCTCGGCGAGGCGGCCGGTGAGCTCCTTCTCGATGTCGCCCACGGCCCGCTCCATGCGTTCGGGGCCGGCGACGTAGTGGGAGGCCGGGAAGACGTACAGATGCCGGTCTTCGCTGATGATCTCGCCGGTGACCGGGTGGAGCGTGGAGAGCGCCTCGATCTCGTCGCCGAACATCTCGATGCGGACGGCGAGCTCCTCGTAGACCGGGAAGATCTCGATGGTGTCGCCGCGGACGCGGAAGGTGCCCCGGGTGAAGGCCAGGTCGTTGCGCGTGTACTGGATGTCCACGAAGCGGCGCAGCAGCTCGTCCCGGTCGAACTCCTCGCCGACGCGGAGCGGCACCATGCGGTCCACGTACTCCTGCGGGGTGCCGAGACCGTAGATGCAGGAGACGGAGGCGACCACGACGACGTCACGGCGGGTGAGCAGGGAGTTGGTCGCGGAGTGGCGCAGCCGCTCGACCTCCTCGTTGATCGAGGAGTCCTTCTCGATGTAGGTGTCCGACTGCGGGACGTACGCCTCGGGCTGGTAGTAGTCGTAGTACGAGACGAAGTATTCGACCGCGTTGTTCGGCAGCAGCTCGCGGAACTCGTTGGCCAGCTGGGCGGCCAGGGTCTTGTTCGGCGCCATGACCAGGGTGGGGCGCTGGAGTTTTTCGATCATCCACGCGGTGGTGGCGGACTTGCCGGTGCCGGTCGCGCCCAGGAGGACGACGTCCTTCTCGCCGGCTTCGATACGCCGGGCGAGATCGGCGATGGCCGCCGGCTGGTCGCCGCTGGGCTGGTAGGGGCTGACGACCTCGAAGGGCGCCACCGTGCGTTCGATCTGGGAAACGGGCCGCATGCCACCCACCGTACGACCCTCCACTGACAACGGGTCCCGGTCAGCGGTTCTGCGGGGTGCGGGGGCGGTGCTCGACCGGGCCGCGGGCGCGCAGTCGCAGGCGCGTCGGGCGCGCCGGGTGCGTCGAGGAGTGGTGCCGGGAGCGGGCGGGGACGCCGGGCTTGTGTTCGACGGGCGCGGGGCCGGGCCGCCCCATGATCACCAGCGGGTCGAAGATCACCACGATGCCGGCCAGGACCAGGAGGGCGAGCGGGCCGAGCATCATGGGCGCGAGCAGGGCGGCTGCGGATTCTCCCGTGGCGGGATCCGCCGTCCCGTGGATGTGGATCTCCAGGGCGGCCATGCCGGTGTAGTGCATGCCGGTGACCGCGAAGCCCATGACCAGGCTCGCGCCCACGCTCCACAGGAAACCCTTGGCCTGCGCGGCCGCCCACAGGGCGGCGGTCGCGGCGGCCATGGCGATGGCGACGGACGCGGCGACGGTGAGGGTGTTGTACTCCAGTTGTCCGTCGAGGCTCATGCTGGCCATGCCCAGGTAGTGCATGGAGGCGATGCCGAGGCCGGTGATGGTGCCGCCGGTGAACAGGGACGTTCCGGTGGCACCCCGGTAGCCGACGATGAAGATCCCGACACCCACCATGACGACGGCGACGGCGAGGCTGGCGAACGTCATCACACGGTCGTAGTGGATCGGCGTGTTCTCGACCGTGAAGCCCATCATCGCGATGAAGTGCATCGTCCATATGCCGGATCCGATGGCCGCCGAGCCGAGGGCGAGCCAGCCGGGGCGCCACGACCCGGCCACGACGAGCGGCCGGGTGGCGCATCTCAGCCCCAGGGCGCCGCCGAGGCAGGCCATGAGGAAGGCCACCACCGGTGTGACCAGACCGTAACTGAATCCGTCGACCGTGCTCTGCATGCGCGGCTGCCCCTCCCGCCCTTTGCGTCCCGGAATTCCCGGTTGTGAACCCCCTCCCAGGACCGCGTCGGCGGTCAGGGTTGACGCAGAGAGTATGACCTCACCGGAATGGTTGAACGACCATCGGGCAAAGAAACACGACCTTGCCCCACTTGTGCGGCACCAGTGTGCGCAGTTGGGCAAGCCCGTTCAATCCGTGGTCATCCCGCGCCCACTCCCCATTGACGCTCCGCTGTCACAGTTGAGCTGTCCGTGACGCCCCGGCGCCGGACGACGATCCGACCGACGCCGATCATCAGGTGATGATCCGCCTGCTCGACGATGGCCCGACCGCTCGACGCGAGGAGTACGCATGCACACGCGCACCGTTGTCGCCTCGACCACCGCGCTCCTGGGAACCGCCGCCCTCCTGCTCCCCCTCTCCCCCGCACATGGCGCCGACAGTGACACGTTTCCCCTGGTCGTCGCCCACCGGGGCGCCTCCGGGTACGCACCTGAAAACACTCTTGCCGCCGTCGACAAGGCGGCCGGGCTCGGTGTCGACTGGGTGGAGAACGACGTCCAGCGCACCAGGGACGGCGAGCTCGTCGTCCTGCACGACGACAGCCTGGCGCGCACCACGGACGTCGAGAAGGTCTTCCCCGGCCGGTCGCCCTGGAAGGTGAAGGACTTCACCGCGGCGGAGATCGCCCGGCTCGACGCGGGCAGCTGGTTCGGTCCCGCGTTCGCGGGCACGCGCGTGCCCACCCTGGAGCAGTTCGTCCGGAGGGTCGAGCGGCACGACCAGAAGCTGCTCCTGGAGATCAAGAACCCCCGGCTGTACCCCGGCATCGAGGGCGAGACCCTGAAGGTCCTGAGCAACGAGGGATGGCTCGACCGCGCGCATCGGGAGAACCGGCTGGTCGTGCAGAGCTTCAGCGCGGACAGCGTGCGGACCGTGCACGAGCTGAAGCCCGGGGTGAGGACCGGCTTCCTCGGTGCGCCTCCCGTGAAGGACCTGCCCGTGTACGCGGACTTCACCGACCAGATCAACCCCTCGCACACCTCCCTGTCCCTCGGCTACGTCGCCGTCGTCCAGGGCTTCGAGGGACCGCACGGCAAGCCTCTGGAGGTCCTCGCCTGGACGGTGGACGAGGCGGCCGCGGCCCGGCGGGCCGCCGGGCTCGGTGTCGACGGGATCATCAGCAACAAGCCCGACGTGGTGCGGGACGCGGTGGGCGGCTGATCTCTCCTCGCCCCTTCACGGGGTTGTCAGTGGCGGGTCGTACGGTGGGGCGCATGGACAGCCATGGGCAGTACGAGCGGCGGGTCGTGTGGGCCGTCGTCGGCACCGGCATCGGCCCGCTGCTGCTGGCCGCGACCCGTGAGGGCCTGGTCAGCGTCGTGTTCCACGCCACGGACGAGGTGCGCGACAGCGCGCTGGAACGACTGGCGTCCCGGCTCGGCACCGAGCCCGCCGAGGAGCCCCGCTCTCCGCTGCTCACCGAGGCGATACGCCAGGTCGAGGCGTACTTCGCGGGTGAGCGGCGCGATTTCGACCTGCCCCTGGACTGGTCGCTGATCTCCGGCTTCAACCGGGAGGTCCTGCGCGAGCTGGCCGCCGGCGTGCCGTACGGCACGGTCGTGGGGTACGGCGATCTGGCCGGCCGGGTCGGCCGGCCGGAAGGCGCCCAGGCCGTCGGCGCGGCGATGGGCGCGAATCCCCTGCCGGTGGTCGTGCCCTGTCACCGGGTCGTGGAGAGCGACGGCGGCATCGGCGGGTTCGGGGGCGGGCTGGAGGCCAAGCGCCGGCTGCTCGCCCTGGAGGGCGTGCTGCCGGAACCCTTGTTCTGACGGGCGGGTCCGGTCGCGCGGGTCAGCCGTAGTGCCGTGCTTCGAACATGTTTCCGTCGGGGTCGCGGAAGTAGAAACTGTTCCTGGCGCGTCCGCGTGCGCCGAAGGAGTCGTGCGAGAGGCCCGTCATGGGTACGGACTGTTCCTCGAGGCGGCTGCGGAGGGCGTCGAAGTCGTCCGCGGACAGGGACAGACAGACGTGGTTGACGGGGTGGCCGGAGGCTTCGGCGGCGCCGGGCAGCATCGTCATGCGTTCCGCCATGGCGAGCGGCATGAGGTCGAGGATGGTCTCCCCGTTGACCCGTACCGAGGGGAAGGGCGCCTCGCCCGCGGAGAAGTCGGCGAGTCTGACCGGTTCCAGGCCGACCGCCTTCTCGTAGAAGCCGGCGGACGCGATCGGATCGCGCACCCAGAGGACGACGTGGTCGAGACGTGCCGTGTTCTCCGTCATGGGTTCCAGGTTCCGTGAGGTCCGTGGCGGCCCGCAAGGTGTTTGACCGGCCGCCCGGCCCGCCAGGGATGGGGGAGGAGCGACAGACGGGAGACGGCGCGTGATCCTTACGGTGTCCGAAGAGGTACGGGAGGCGATCGCCGCCCGCCGGCCGGTGGTGGCCCTGGAGTCCACGATCATCGCGCACGGGCTGCCCCGGCCGCGCAATCTCAAGGTGGCGGGGGAGCTGGAGGCGGCGGTGCGGCAGGAGGGTGCCGTGCCCGCCACGGTCGCCGTGCTCGACGGGCGGCCCCGGGTCGGCCTGGACGAGGAACAGCTGGAGCGGATCGCCCATGGGGACGGCGTCCGCAAGCTCGGCCATCGCGACCTGCCGCTCGCGGTGGCGTCCGGGGCGAGCGGTGCCACCACGGTGTCGGCCACCGCCCTGCTGGCCGCGCTCGCGGGCGTACGGGTGTTCGCGACCGGCGGGCTCGGTGGCGTGCACCGTGAGTGGACGGTGACCCAGGACGAGTCGGCCGATCTCGGGCTGCTGGCGCGGACCAGGATCACCGTGGTGTGCGCGGGCGTGAAGTCGATCCTGGACGTACCGGCGACGCTGCAGCGGCTGGAGACCCTGGGGGTCGCGGTCGCCGGGTACGGCACGGACCGCTTCCCCGGCTTCTATCTGTCGGACTCCGGGCACCCCGTGGACTGGCGGCTGGACGCGCCGGAGCAGGTGGCGGAGGTGATGCGGGCGCAGGACGCGCTGGGCGGGCCCGAGTCGGCACTGGTCGTGGCCAACCCCGTGCCCGAGGGGGAGCAGTTGGACCCCGGGCTGCACGCGCGGGTGCTCGACGAGGCGTTGCGCGCGTGCGAGGAGGAGGGCGTCACCGGTCAGGCGGTCACTCCGTTCCTGCTCGACCACCTGGTACGGCACACCCACGGCGCCTCCCTCGCCGCCAACCTGGCGGCGGTCCGGGGCAACGTACGGCTGGCGGCCCGCATCGCGACGGCCTGGACCGGGGCGTGAGGTGACGTGACGGCGGCAATCCCGGGTGACGGGGGCGGCACGGCCGGGGCGGGCCGTGCGGCGGGGGCGGCCGGCGCCCGCTCCGGCGCGGGTCCCGGTGCGCGGTCCGGCGCGGGTGCCGGTGCGCGGTCCGGCGCGGGTGCCGGTGCGCGGTCCGGCGCGGGTGCCGGTGCGCGGTCCGGCGCGGGTGCCGGTGCGCGGTCCGGCGCGCTGCTGGTCGTCGGTGACGTCGTCACCGATGTGGTCGCCCGGCACCGGGAGCCGCTCGCCCCGGGTACGGACACCGCGGCGGCGATCCGGACGGTGCCCGGCGGTGCGGGAGCCAATGTGGCCTGCTGGGCAGCGTGCTGGGGCGACGCGGAGGTGCGGCTGCTCGGACGGGTGGGCGAGGACGCGGCGGCGTGGCACACCCGGGAGCTGGCCGCCTGCGGGGTGCGTCCCCTGCTGGTGGTCGATCCGCAGGCGCCGACCGGGACCGTGGTCTGCCTGGTCGACGAGGGCGCGGCGGCCGAGCGGACCTTCCTCACCGACAGTGGCGCCTCGCTGCGGCTCGAACCCGCTGACTGGTCGGACGCGTTGCTGGACGGGGTGGCCCGGCTGCATCTGTCGGGGTATCTGCTGTTCAGCGAACCGGGCCGGGCATTCGTGGCGGTGGCTCTGAAGGCGGCACGCGTGCGTGGAGTGCCGGTGAGTCTGGATCCGGCGTCGGCCGGTTTCCTCACGCGGCTGGGTGCCGACCGGTTCCTGGCCCTCGTCGAGGGCGTGGACATCCTGCTGCCCAGTCGTGACGAGGCGTGTCTGCTCACGGGGTCGTCGGGGGCGGCCGACGCGGCGGCGCGGCTGAGCCGACGGGTCCCGCTGGTCGTGGCCAAGCAGGGGGCCGAGGGCGCGCTGCTGGCCCGGTCCGGCCAGGTGTGCGCCCGCGTTCCCGCCGTAGCGGCGACCCCCCGGGACAGCACGGGTGCCGGCGACGCCTTCACGGGCGCGTTCCTCACCACCCTCATGGCGGGCGCCGATCCGGAACATGCGGCGGCCGAGGGATGCAAGGCGGGTGCGCTGGCCGTGCGTCAGGTGGGAGGCCGCCCGGCGCCACCGACCTGACGGCCGCGGCCGACGTCCGATGTCCGATGTCCGATGTCCGACGGACCGTGATGTCAGGGGACTTGCCTCCCGCGTCCCCGGGCCGGAATCAGGCCTTGCGTCCCCGGGCCGAGAACATCGGGGGCGTCGCCAGGCCCGGGGTGCCTCGGCGACGTCGGCGAGGTGGCGGTCGATGTCCTGAGCTGCGCCGACGGTACGGTTACGACTACGGCCGCACCCCACCGCAGGGCACGACCGCAGGGCACGGCGCAATGGCACGAGGCACGGCGCGCGTTCAGCCGGACGGGGCCCTGGCGTAGACGTGCTCCGCCCAGGTGGCGATCTGGTCGTCCGTCAGGTGCCGGGCGAGATCGGCCTCACTGATCATGCCGACCAGACGCTTGTCCTCGATGACGGGAAGCCGGCGGATGCGGTGTGTCTGCATCTCCTGGAGGACCTCGCCGACGTCGGCGTCCGCCGCGATCCAGCGCGGTGTGCCCTTGGCCATCTCCCCCGCGGTGACGCCGGCCGGATCGTGGCCCATGGCGACACAGCCGACGACGATGTCGCGGTCGGTGAGGATGCCGCACAGGCGCTCGTTCTCGTCGCTGATGGGCAGTGCGCCGACGTTCAGCTCGCGCATCAGCTGAGCGGCGCGGTCGACCGTCTCGTGGGCGGGGATCCACTGTGCGCCGCGGTGCATGATGTCTCCGGCGGTGGTCATGAAGTACCTCCCGGTGCCGGACGGCCGGCGCGGCGCGGGGCGCACCGCGAGTACCGGCGCCCTTCATTGTCGTCGCGTCACCAGGGCCCCGCACCTTCGCCCGGGCGTCTCAGCCGTGCCACGCCGGGTGGCGGGGGTCGTCGGCGCGTACCAGGACGTCTGCGGTGCCGGCCGGGTCTGTCTCCCGCTCGTAGCGCTCGAAGGCGGGCAGGGTCCAGTGCCCGTCCTCGGGGGTGCGGCGGCGCAGGGCGCCCGGGGAGAGCGAGACGTGGACGCTCAGATCGAAGGGGAACCAGTGCCGCAGGAGGAGCGGGCCGTGCAGCAGCAGTACGCCACCGGGCGGGAGCGGGACGTAGGGGCTGCGGGTGGCGCGGTCGGTGACCGGGTCCCACAGATCGGGCAGGACCCGTCCGTTCCCGCCGGGTTCGAGGGGCCCGAACACCTCGCGCCAGAGGGCACCGGTGTCGTACCAGCCGTCGTAGTACGACTCCACGTCCCGGTGGCCGTACTCCAGCCGGACCGAGGCGGGGCGCAGGAAACCCTCCGCGCCCACGACGACGGAGGGACGTCCGCGGACGCGCAGGGCCTCGGCGACCCGTTCGGCGAGGTCTTCGGGACGGGCGGCCGGGGCGCCGTCGAAGGCGACGCGCGGCCAGGGGCCGCCGTCGGACGTCCTCAGCGTCGCCACACGCTCGGCGAGGAGGTCGCCGAGCCGGTCCCAGGTGATCGCTTCGAATCGCACACCGCCATGATGCGCCGGCCGGCTGGACGCCCGCGTATGGCCCCGCGACGCTCGGCCATGGGCACCGCGCCCGGGTCCGGCTTCACTGGTGGTGACGGTGGCCGCCGGGAGGATTCCCGGCCGGCCGGGGACGGGTGGGAGCTGACGACGTGATGCAGGGACCGTACTTCGTGCTGACGGTGCTGGGCGTGCTCGGAACCGGGCTGGTGGCGGGGGCCTTCTGCGCCTTCTCGACGTTCGTGATGAGAGGGCTCGCGGCACTGCCGCCCGCGCGGGGTGTGGCGGCGATGCGGTCGGTGAACGTGGCCGCGGTACGGGCGCCCTTCATGCTGGTGTTCCTCGGCTCTGCGCTGCTGTGCGCGGCGATCGCCGTGGTGACCCTGGTGACGGGGCCGGACGAGGGCGCGGCCTGGCTGCTGGCCGGCAGCGCGCTGTATCTGTTCGGCGGGTTCGGGGTCACCGCGGTCGCGAACGTGCCGCGCAACAACGCGCTGGCCGGGCTCGATCCCGGCACCGCGGAGGCCGCCGCGTACTGGACCGCGTACGTGCGCGAGTGGACACGGTGGAACCATGTGCGCACGGTCGCCTCGGCGGGTGCCTCGGTGGCGTACGTACTGGCTCTCACCTGACGGCACGGACGGCACGGACGGCACGAGAAGCGCTGTCGGCGCGCCTGCGGGCGGGCACGAGCAGTCGTATCGTGGCCAGGAGGATGCCGGACTCCGGAGAGCGCCGGGCCCGGAGCGCGAGGCCGGAACCGGAGCGCCGGTCCGGATGGACGAGAGGTGTCGGGGGAGAAGACGCCCCCGGCCCCCAGGAGTGCGCGCCGTCCCACCACGGGCGGCACGGCCACTCGCGCACGCAGGGAAGGACGCGCACGCAAGGAAGACGGCTGCCATGGCCGATCCCAAGGGGTTCCTGACCACGCCGCGCCAGGACTGGCCGCGCAGGCCCGTCGGGGAACGGGTCCGGGACTGGAACGAGGTCTACGTCCCCGGCGCACTGCTGCCCATCGTCGGTCCGCAGGCCGACCGCTGCATGGACTGCGGTGTCCCCTTCTGCCACGACGCCTGCCCGCTGGGCAATCTGATCCCCGACTGGAACGACCTGGTCGCGCGCGACGACTGGTGGGCCGCGGCGGAGCGGCTGCACGCGACCAACAACTTTCCCGAGTTCACCGGAAGGCTGTGCCCGGCGCCCTGCGAGGCGGGATGTGTGCTCGCCATCAACCAGCCCGCCGTGACCATCAAGAACGTCGAGTGCGCCATAGCCGACCGGGCCTGGGAGGAGGGCTTCGCCGGGCCGGCCCCGCCGGACCGGCTCTCCGGCCGGACGGTCGCCGTGATCGGCTCGGGCCCCACCGGACTGGCCGCGGCCCAGCAGCTGACCCGGGCGGGCCACACGGTCGCGGTGTACGAGCGGGACGACCGGATCGGCGGGCTGATGCGGTACGGGATCCCCGAGTTCAAGATGGAGAAGCGTCATCTGGAGCGGCGCATCGGGCAGATGCGGGCCGAGGGGACGAAGTTCCGTACGTCCACGACGGTCGGGCGCGATGTCGACGCCGCCGGGCTGCGAACGCGTTACGACGCCGTGGTGATCGCCACCGGGGCGACCGCGTGGCGCGAACTGGACGTCCCCGGAAGGGAACTGGCCGGGATTCACCAGGCCATGGAATATCTGCCGCTGGCCAACCGGGTGTGCGAGGGGGACCTGGAGGCCTCCCCGCTGTCCGCCGCGGGCCGGGACGTCGTCATCGTCGGGGGCGGCGACACGGGCTCCGACTGTCTGGGCACGGCCGTGCGGGAGGGGGCCACGTCCGTGACGCAGCTGGACATCTACGACCGGCCGGGCGACGAGCGCGACGAGGTCACCGAGCCCTGGCCGACGTACCCGAAGCTGTACCGGCTGTCCGCCTCGCACGAGGAGGCGGGCGTACTGCGGACGGCGCCGGAGGCGGCCGAGGACTCGGACGCACGGCTGTTCGCGGCGTCCACGCTGCGTCTCACCGGCGACGCGGACGGGCGGGTGCGGGCGTTGCACCTGGTCGGGGTGGACGCGCAGCGCCGCCCTCGGCCGGACACCGAGCGGGTGCTGCCCGCCGGCCTCGTCCTCCTCGCGCTCGGCTTCTCCGGCCCCGACCAGGAGGACGGGCTCGTGGCCGGGCTCGGTCTGGAGCTGGAGCCGCGCGGCACGATCGCGCGCGACGCCGGCTTCGCCACGAACGTGCCGGGCGTGTTCGCGGCCGGGGACGCCGCCCGCGGGCAGTCGCTGATCGTGTGGGCGATCGCCGAGGGCCGGGCGGTGGCGGCGGCCGTCGACCGTCACCTGACCGACGGCACCACCCGGCTCCCGGCCCCCATCGGCCCGTACGACCGTCCGATGACGGCGTGACGCACCCCGCCGGGGGCGCCCGCCCCTCGCCCTCGGAGCCCTCGGGCCCGCCCGGACCTACGGCTTGCGCCCCACCGCCCCGTACCCCGGGATCACCCCGTCGTCCTGGCCGGGTACGGGCTCGCCCAGTTCGGGGTGCCACAG
This sequence comes from Streptomyces sp. NPDC058632, assembly GCF_042717095.1. Classification (NCBI taxonomy): domain Bacteria; kingdom Bacillati; phylum Actinomycetota; class Actinomycetes; order Kitasatosporales; family Streptomycetaceae; genus Streptomyces; species Streptomyces sp. NPDC058632. The sequence continues at coordinate 59,345 of NZ_JBHXQZ010000038.1, forward strand.
CTGGGGCACCCCGACGCCGGGTTCGACCAGTTCGAGGCCGTCGAAGAGGCGGGTGAACTCCTCGCGGGAGCGCAGGGCCAGGGTGACCCCCGCGGCCTTGAGCTTCTCGGTGGCCGCCTTCGATTCCTCGGGGGTGAAGTCGGACGTCGCGTGGGAGATCACGAGGTAGCTGCCGGAGGGCAGATCGGCGAGCAGCCGGCCGACCAGCTCGTGGGCGCCGTCCTCGTCGGGGATGAAGTGCAGCAGCGCGATGAGGGAGACCGCGACCGGCCGGTCGAAGTCGAGGATCTTCCGCGCGCCCTCCAGGATGCTCTGCGGCTCACGCACATCGGCCTGGAGGTACTCGGTCACCCCCTCGTCGGTGCCGCGCAGCAGCGCGCCGGCGTGGGCCAGCACGATGGGGTCGTTGTCGCAGTAGACGACGCGCGCGTCGGGTGCGATCTCCTGGGCGACCTGGTGGAGGTTGGGCTCGGTGGGAATGCCGGTGCCGATGTCGAGGAACTGGCGTACGCCCTGGCCGGCGAGCCAGCGTGTGGCGCGCTGCATGAACGCGCGGTTCACCCGCGCCATCACGGGCACCCGCGGGTCGAGGGTGAGCATCTGCCGGCCCATGGCCTCGTCGACGGGGTAGTTGTCCTTGCCGCCGAGGTACCAGTCGTACATCCGCGCGGTGTGCGGCTTGCTCGTGTCGATCTCGACGGGGTGCTGCCCGGTCATGACGAACTCCGTAAGTGTCTGCAACTGTTAGTGATCAACTTCAGTGCCAAGCAGTGTGGTGAGCGGAGCGGGGGAAGGGGGTGGGAGGGGGAACAAGCAACGTTGGGTGGACGTCGGCAAGCAACGGTAGAGCGGTCGACGAAGGTCAGGACAGCAGGAAATCCGCCTCTCCGGCTTTGGCTCCTTCGATGAAGGCCGTCATCTCGGCCGAGGTGTAGATGAGCGCCGGGCCGTCCGGGTCGGTGGACTGCCGTACGGCGATCCGGCCGTCGTCGAGCTTCATCGCCTCCAGGCAGTTGCCGCCGTTGCCACCGCTCCACGGCTTGTGCCAGCCCTCGCTGCCCAGCTCCCGCGCGGGCATGCCGTTGTAGATCATCTCGGTGCGGACGCGCGGTGGGGGCACCGGCGGGGAGGACAAGGACAGGGACAGGGATTTGATGTGGTTCATTCACAGCTCCTTGCGGAGATCCCTGAGGATCGCCTTCGTGCGATGTGCTGTAGCGGCCTGCGCCGCCATGCGGTCCATGACCTCGAGGTGGGTCGCCACCTCGGAGCGCGCGTCCAGGTAGACGGCGCCGGTCAGGTACTCGCTGTAGACCATGTCCGGCAGTTCGGGCATGGCGAATCGGAACAGCACGAACGGCCCGTACGTGCCGGGGTGCGGCCCGCTGGCGAACGGGGCGACCTGCAGCGTGACGTTGGGCAGTTTCGTGGCCTCGATCAGTCTGTCGATCTGGGCACGCATCACCTCCGGGCCGCCGACCGGGCGGCGCAGCGCCGTCTCGTCCATCACGACCCACAGCCGGGGTGCGTCGTCACGGGCGAGCAGATCCTGCCGTTGCATGCGCAGGGCGACGTGACCCTCGATGTCCTCGGGCCGGGTCTGCCCGATGGCACCCGAGCGCAGCACGCCACGCGCGTAGTCCTCGGTCTGCAGCAGTCCGGGGACGAAGTGGGGCTCGTAGCTGCGGATGAGCGTAGCCGCGCCCTCCAGGCTGACGTACATCGAGAACCAGCCGGGCAGGATCTCGTGGAAGCGCTGCCACCAGCCGGGCCGGTTGGCGTCCTCCGCCAGCTGTACGAAGGCGTCGGCCTCCTCGTCGGAGACCCCGTAGGCCTTCAGCAGGAGCTGGAGGTAGGGGATCTTGAGGGCGACCTCGGCCATCTCCATGCGCCGGACCGTGGCGGGGGCGACGCGCAGGACGCGTGCGGCCTCCTCGCGCTTGAGGCCGGCGCTTTCCCGCAGATCCAGCAGTCGCCGGCCGAGGACGACCTGGCCGACCGTCGGCGCGGACCGCGGTTCGCTCACGCTCCACCTCCCCGAAAAGGATTCCCGGCGTTCCCGGCGTTGCTGACGCCGACAGCCCTGACAGCCCTCACAGCTCTGCGGCGCCAATCCGAGAGCCGTCCGAAGGTTCGCTCAAGCCCTTTGACTCGAACACTTCTTCGGTGACCTCAACTGGCGCCGCGCGGAGTGCTGTTGCGAGCAGTGTGCCACGGCCGTCCAGACCGTCACACAACACTCTGGATTTTTCAGAGTGACACTTGCCAAGTGTGCACGGCGGAGCGATAGTGGCAAGCGTGATTCCGTCCGTGCCCTTAGGAACAGACGCCGCTGCGCGCCCCTTCGGTCCCGGCCCCGCCCAGGGTGCCGCCGACCCCGCAGGGGCTGTCGTCCAGCGCCGGTTCCGCTTCGAACTGGCCGCCCATCCGGGTTCTCCCGCGCAGGCCAGACGCCTGACGAGGGCCCGGCTGACCGGCTGGTCGGTGTGCGAGGACACCTGCGACACAGCGGCCCTGGTCGTCTCCGAACTCGTCACCAACGCCATCGTGCACACGGCGAGCAGCCACATAGTCTGCGAGCTGCACGACGGCGACGAACTGGTGCGCATAGCCGTGCGCGACGAAGGCTGCGCGCCCGGCCAGCCCCGTGCGAACACCCGGCAGCAGCCGGAGGAGGAGCACGGGAGGGGACTGCTGCTCGTCGACGCCATGTGCCACGCCTGGGGCGCCCACGAGCACGGTCCCGGCCTGCTGGTCTGGGCCGAGCTGCCGCGCAAGGCCGACGCACCGCGCCCGCCCGACGGACCGCACAACGACCTCGGCTGGGGCGAGCGCCCCAAGCCGGGCCCGGCCGACGGCCAGGACGACGGCGAGGAGCCCGAGCAGCGGCACCGCTCCGGAGCGGCGCCGACGGTCCCGCACGGGTCTCCTCGTCGGCACACGACCCCGCACCAGTACCGCCGGGACGGGGGGCGGGTGTGACGGGCTCTCGGACCCTGAGCCTGAACACGCTGGTCCGCCTCCGGCGCGGGCTGCACACCCCGCCCGCCCCGCTCCGGCGCCTGCCCGTCCCCGACGGGATGACGGCACCGATGGGCTGCGACGCGGTGGCGGTGCCGGCCCGTTTCGGACCGCTGGTCATGCCCCGGCTGCCACGGGTGGGGTGCGTGTACGCCGATGAGGCGCACTGGTGGTGGCTGGTTCCGTCCGATTCGGACTACGCCCTGGAGTGGCCCGCCCCCGCGCGGTACGAGGCGGGGGCCGTCGTACCGGACGCCCCGGACGTCCCCGGCCTGATCCACCGCCCGGACGGGACGCTTCCGTACACTCCGCCGATACCGCTCTACCTGGCGGTGTGCCGCCTGACGGACACGGCCCCGAGCTGGTCCCGCCCGGTCAGCGCTTAGGGTTCCCGAGCCTCACGCGGCCGCGTCGGCGCCGCCGTCAGCGCCGCGGACGATCACCAGGAACGTGTCGGTCGCGAGGTCCATGACCACCTCGGCGGGCAGGCCCTCCCTGCGCCGCGCCCGCGCGAACTCCTCCGCGGGCCAGGACCCGCGCGGTCCACCCGCGGGAAAGCGTTCAAGCACCGTTCGCCCGTTCACCGGCAACCTCTCGTCCAGCGCTGTACTCGTAAGAGTTAAACGCCGACGAGGGGTGATCGCCTCGCTCGGAGACCGTGCTGAGACGTAGGTGACACGCGTTCACCGTCAGGTGTGAGCCGGCTCTCCGGTTTTCCGAACGTTCGGTCGCTTTCCGCGCGCAAGCTCCTGCGCGTCGTATTCGTCTCGCGTCGCGAGACGGGCGGGTGCCCGGCTCACCCCGCGACGGGCACCTCCGGCAGCCGGACTCCCACCCGCTCGCGGCACACCGCCAGGTCCTTGCGGAGTGCGGCGAGCCGCTCGGTGTGGCGGGGGTCGAGCCGGCCCGTGTCGTCGAGGTGGACGGCGCAGGCGGTGGTGGTGTCGACGAGTTCCTCGAGGAGGGCGGCGAACTCGTCCGTGCCGCGGGAGTGCCGGGCGAGCGCGGGCAGCTCGGCGGAGGCGAGGGCGATGGCGGTACGGGCCTCGGCGAGGGCGCGGTAGGCCTCGCGGCGCAGGACCCAGCGGGCGGCGCGGTCGTCGGAGGCGCCGAGCACGTGGGCGAGGTAGGTCTGGGCGGCGCCGTCCGCTTCGGTGAGCCGGGCCCGGATGCCGTGGCCGCGCTGTCCCGGCATCGGGAGATGGCCGACGACGAGCACGATGGCGCAGGCGAGCAGCGTCTCGCCGATCCGCGCGACGGAGGCCTCCGGTTCACCGCCCACCATCACCAGGGCGAGCACGAGCACGGTGACGACGGTGGTCTGCGCGGCGAAGTGCCGGGCGGCGATGGGGATGAGCGCCCCGCTGACCGCCACCAGCGCGATGAGCCCTTCCGGCCGGGGCAGCACCGCGGCGAACCCGGCGAAGAGGAGCGCCCCGAGCACGGTTCCGGCGGCGCGGTTCAGCACCCGGGAGGCGAGCGGTCCGAGGTCGGGCTTGACGAGGAAGACGGCGGTGGCGGGCAGCCAGTACCAGTGCTCGTGCGGCCCGTACCAGCGGGAGTGGTGCAGGGCCTGGGCGACGGCGACGCTCGCGCCGAAGCAGAGGGCGACCCGCATGCCGTACTCCCGTCCCCGGGCGCCGAGGACGGTACGGGTGAGGGCGGCGCGGGACCGGCGGCGCGTGTGCAGGTCACCGCCCTCGGCCCGGTCGAAGGCCACGGCGGCGCGCAGGAGGGAGTCGTCGAGGGCGCGCAGCGCGGGGACGGACCGGGAGGGCGCGGGCAGCGGCCCGGTGGAGACGCCGCCGCGTACGGCCACGGCGAGCCGCCGGGGCCCTTCGGACGCACGGGCCGGTACGGCCTCCCCGGCCCAGGCGAGCGCGGTCGCGGCCTCGGCCAGCGGCAGCGCGGCGGCGTACTGCGCGTGCAGTCGCCGTTCGGCCGCTGAACCGGCGTACCGCCGCAGCCGGGGCCCGGCGAGCGCGTCCTGGGCCTGGTCGAGGGCTGCGGTGAGGGCGGCCCGCCGCACGGTGGCGGTGTCCGAGCCGGTTGCGTCGAGCAGTGCGGCGACGGCCTCGTACACACCGGCCACGGCGTGCCGCTCGCCGTCGAACCGGAAGCCGAACCGGGAGGCCCCTGCCGGAGAGCCCGGCGTGGGCAGCACCAGCCGCAGCAGGAGCAGCCACCCGGCCCCGGCGAGGTAGGCGAGCGCCCGCTCCCAGCCGCTCTCCGGCAACGGCATCCCGGCGCCGACCGCGACACCGACGAGCAACTGCGTGCCGACGGCGGAACCGACCGGTCCGAGGGCACTGACCCCGCCGGCGACCAGACCGAGCCCGGCCATCAGCAGCGTCAGCAGGACGGCCGGGGTGTGGTCCCCCGCATACGTCCCCACGGCCAGTCCGGCCGCCCCCGCGAGCGCGGGCACCCCGATCCGCCCGACCGCGGCCCGCCGGCTCCCGGGCCGGTCGTTGACCCCGGCGAGCATGGCGCCGATGGCGGCGGCGACTCCGGCGGTGGGCTGCCCGGCCAGCACCGCGACGAGCAGCACCGGCCCGGCCGACAGCGCCCCACGCGTGACCGCGCTCCATGGAACCGGTCCGCGCTGGGCCCGCAGGGCATGGGCGAGCCACGGAGGTACGGCGGGCGCGGTGCGGGACACGGGGCTCCAGTCGTCACGTCGGGGCGGGGGCGGGCTCGCGGGCGACGGTGACCGGGCGGGAGGGAACGTGGTGTCTACCGTAAGCGGGGTGAGGGGAGGGAAGCGAACGCGCGCGTTTCCGGGATGTGACGATGCGAACCAGGTCCGCGTCCCTCCATGAACGCGGCTCCGCCGAGTCCCGAGGACCCGGCCGAACTCGGCGGTTTCGAGCTGTCCGGCCGCCTGGACACCGGGATCGCGGCCGGCCCCGCCGGCTGGCCGCCGCCGCGGTCCTCGTGGGCACGCCAGTGCCCCTCGGGTGCGGTGGCGTGCCGGGTCGCACAGGATCGGGGAGTCGTCCGCCGTACCCGTAGATCGGAGTCCGCGTGATCCGGCGCGTCACCGTCCCCTCGCTCTTCCCGCCGCCCGCCTACTCCCACGCCTGTGTCGTCGAGGCGGGCACCAGGCTGGCGTTCCTCGCCGGGTCGGTCCCGCTGGACGCCGGCGGGAAGCTGGTCGGCGAGGGGGACCCGGTGCGGCAGGCCCAGCGGGTGATCGCCAACCTCGAGGAGCAACTGCGGTCGGTGGGAAGCGACTTCGCCCATGTCATCGCGACGGACGTGTATGTCGTGAGCGGTGAGCCCACGGTGCTCTCCGCCGTGTGGGACGTGGTGGAGGCGTCCGGGCTGAGCACGGGCCCCCACTCGTCGACCCTGATCGGTGTGGCCTGCCTCGGGTACACCGGGCAGCTCGTGGAGATCACGGCGACGGCGGTCGTACCGGACGCCGCCGACGCGTGATGACCGGTGACCGGGCAGTGAGTCCGCTCCGGGCCGTTTCGGACGACGACGCCGACGCCTCGGCCGCCGTCCGGCTGTGGTCCTTCGCCGCCGCGCTGCCGGGCGTGGTCCGGCCCCGCTCCGACGACGAGGTGTCGGCTGCTTCCGTCACGTCCTCGTGCCCCTGCGGGAGACGTGGGTGGGGGAAGCGGCGGACATCGCCGACCGCCGGCGGGGGCCGTCCACGGGGGGCCGTCAGGTGACCTTGACCCAGTCCAGGGTGCGTTCCACGGCCCGTTTCCAGTCCTGGTAGCCGCCCTGGCGCCGCTCCTCGCTCCATTGCGGGTTCCAGCGCTTCGACTCCTGCCAGTGGGAGCGCAGCTCGTCGGTGTCGCGCCAGAAGCCGACCGCGAGCCCGGCGGCGTAGGCGGCGCCCAGCGCGGTGGTCTCGGCGACCACGGGACGGCTGACCGGCACACCCAGTACGTCGGCCTGGATCTGCATGCACAGGTCGTTCGCGGTCACACCGCCGTCGACCTTGAGCACGTCCAGGTGCACGCCCGAGTCCTGCTCCATGGCCTCGACCACGTCGCGGCTCTGGTAGCAGATGGCCTCCAGCGTGGCCCGGGCGATGTGCGCACCGGTGTTGTAGCGGGCCAGGCCCACCATGGCGCCCCGGGCGTCGGAGCGCCAGTACGGGGCGAAGAGGCCGGAGAACGCCGGCACGAAGAACATTCCGCCGTTGTCCTCCACCGAACGCGCCAGCTGCTCGCTCTCCGCGGCGCTCCTGATGATCTTCAGCTGGTCGCGCAGCCACTGCACGGCGGCGCCGGTGACGGCGATGGAGCCCTCCAGCGCGTAGACCACGGGGCTGCCCGCGAACTGGTACGCCACCGTCGTCAGCAGCCCGTGGCTCGAGCGCACCAGCTCCGTGCCGGTGTTGAGGACCAGGAAGTTGCCGGTGCCGTAGGTGTTCTTGGCCTCGCCGGGAGAGAAGCAGACCTGGCCGACGGTCGCCGCGTGCTGGTCGCCGAGTACGCCGGTGATCGGGACGGCGGCGCCCAGCGGCCGGGAGGTGCGGGCCTCGCCGTACGCATCGGGATCGGACGAGGGGTGGATGGCCGGCAGCATCGAGCGGGGGATGCCGAAGATGTCCAGCAGTTCGTCGTCCCAGTCCAGGGTCTCCAGGTTCATCAGCATGGTCCGGCTGGCGTTGGTCACGTCGGTGCAGTGCACACCGCCGCCCGGGCCGCCGGTGAGGTTCCACAGCACCCAGGCGTCCGTGTTGCCGAACAGGGCGTGGCCCGCCTCGGCGGCCTCGCGCAGTCCGTCCACGTTCTCCAGCAGCCACTTGATCTTGCCGCCGGAGAAGTAGGTGGCCGGCGGCAGTCCGGCCTTGTGCCGGATGACGTCGCCGTGGCCGTCGCGTTCGAGGGCGGCGGCGATGCTGTCGGTGCGGGTGTCCTGCCAGACGATGGCGTTGTAGTACGGACGGCCGGTGCGCGGGTCCCAGACCACGGTCGTCTCGCGCTGGTTGGTGATGCCGATGGCCCGCAGGTCGGCGGCTGTCAGGCCTCCGGCACGGAGGCCGTTCTGGATCACCGTGTTGGTGCGCTCCCAGATCTCCACCGGGTCGTGTTCGACCCACCCCGACCGCGGCAGGATCTGGTTGTGCTCGAGCTGGTGCCTCGCCACCTCGTTCCCCGCGTGGTCGAAGATCATGAAGCGCGTACTGGTGGTCCCCTGGTCCACCGCGCCGACGAATTCGGGCATCGTTGCCGCCTCCTGGTGTGCCTAGGGTTCTTCGGTGGCCGGGCCTTCTTCGGCCTCCCCCGCCCGGGCCTTGAGCACCCGGCCGATGAGCAGGTCGTACACGGCCATCCCGAGGACTCCGCCGATGAGCGGGCCGACGATGGGAATCCACCAGTAGCCGCTGAACCATTGGAATGTTCCGGGCAGGGCGATCGAGCCCCAGCCTTCGAAATAGGTGAACAGCCGGGGGCCGAAGTCCCGTGCGGGATTGATCGCGTATCCGGCGTTGGTACCGAACGTCAGACCGATGACGACGACCACCAAACCGATGATGAACGGGTGGAGATTCGCCATGGGAGCAGTGTTACGGGTGTCGATGAGCGCACAGATCAGAAGAAGCAGGATTCCGGTGCCCACGATCTGGTCGAGCAAAGGACCCCACCATGAATTCCCGAAGTATTCGGCGGGGAATGTGGCGAAGATCGAGTAGGTTGCCAGTGATTCGTCCCGCGGGACACCCGCCTGGGTTTCGGCCGCGTCGATCGCCCATCTGTAGCACGCGTAGACGAGCGCGGCGGCCACGAAGGCTCCCACGACCTGCGCCAGCCAGTAGGGAAGGACCTTCCGCCAGGGGAAGTCCCGCCGTACGGCGAAGGCCAGGGTCACGGCGGGGTTGATGTGGGCGCCGCTGATACCGCCGGCCACATACACGCCGAACACCACGGCGAGGCCCCAGCCCCACGCGATGATGAGCCAGTTGTCGGCCCCGAACTCCACCGCCTGCCGGCCCGATCCGGGCAGGCCGACGACGGCTACGGCCACCGAACCGACACCCAGGAGAATCAGGACGAATGTTCCCAGAAATTCGGCGAGCATCTCACCGAAGATGCCTTCTCGATAGCCACGTCGTCGGGTGATACGTTTAGCCACCGGCCCTCCTCGGTTGGAATTCCGCTGCGTTTCCCTCCCCTTGTCGGAAGCGTATGTCCGCCGGAGAGATCACGCTTGCGGAGAGCCGGAATTCCCTCCCATGGAGTACGGGCGCGGCGGCGTTCATCCCCCGCGCGCG
>NZ_JBHXQZ010000039.1:0-68418 GCF_042717095.1 Streptomyces sp. NPDC058632
ACCCCCACCCCCCGCCGCTCTTCAACCACCACCAGCTGGAGGGGGTTTTGGGGGGGGGCCACCCCCCCCCGCGGGGGGCCCCCCCCCCCCCGCCGGGGGGGGGGGCGGCCCCACGCCCACTCAGGCCGTCTTCCCACAGGAGAACCGACGTGTCCCGCAGTCAGCTCGCATCCGGTGTCGAGATCGTTGCCGTACCCGAGCGAGGGCTCGCCGTCCGCACGGCCGACGGGGAGTTCTTCAGCGTGAGGACGGGGGACGCGGACGACAGCGCTCTGCTGTCCCGGCTGTCCGGCCGGTCCACCGGCGAGCCGGATGCCGAACTCGACAGGCTCCTTGGAGCCTTCGACGGCGCCGGATACCTGGTGGACGGCCCGCGGGACGCCGAATGGCCCGCCGGGCACCGGGACATCCTGTTGCTGGGCTCTCCCGTGCTGACCGAGCCGCTGGCCGCGTTCCTGCGTGCCTCGGGTGCGGAACCGAGATCGGCCGGACCCGACGACCTCGCAGACGTGATTCCCGTGGCGTCGGGCGGCTCGACCGGGGCGGCTCCCGTGGCCGGCCTCGCCGACGCGGCGCCTGCAGCGTCCGGCCGCCCGGCGGACGACACTTCCCGGGCACACGACGGCCCGGACCGCGCGCCCCGGGCCGCACCCGGCACCCCGGCCGACGCGGTGCCCGCCGCCGTCGTGTGGTGTCTCGACGGTCCCGTCCCCGGAGGGCTGTGGGACGCCGCCGACCGACTGCCCGAGCGTGGTGTCGCCTGGCTGCGCTGTCACCGTGAGGGCTGGCAGGCCTGCGTCGAACCCCTCGCGGCCGCTCCGGGGGACGTCACCTCGGCCCACGTCCGTGCCCGCAGGCTCGCCGCCACACCGGCGCACCGCGAGCTGGCCGCCTACTGGAGCGGACCTCGCACGTCCGGCGCACCCGTGCAGCTCACCGCGCCCGCGGCCGGGTCGCTCGCCGCCCTGCTCGCCGACGACCTCACCCGGTGGGCCACCGATGCCCCCCACCCCGGCGGGCTGCCCGCGCGGCGCCGGCTCCGGCGCGTCGATCTGCGCACGCTGACCGTCACCGAGCACCCCGTCCTGCCCGTCCCCGACGTCGCCCCGATGCCGGGGAAGGCCGGATGACGTCGTTCACCGAAGCCGTCGGGGGTCTCGCGACCGACGGCCGGCTCCCTGACGGCGAGGGGCCCTTCCCGGCCGTCCTCATCCGCACGCCCTACGACCGGCGCCGGCATCACGCCGAACTGCGAGGGTGGGCCGGGCGCGGTTTTGCCGCACTGGTCCAGGACGTGCGGGGCCGGCACGCTTCGCCGGGGGAGTGGCGCCCGTACGAGAACGAGGCCGACGACGGGGCGCAGGCGTTGCGCTGGATCCGTCGGCAGCGCTGGAGCGACGGACACGTCGTGGCGGTCGGCGCCTCCTACGCCGCCCACTGCGCCGTCGCCCTCGCGCTCGACGCGCCCGAGGACGCCCGCCCCGACGCAGTCATCGCCGCCGTGCCCGCCCTGGGCGCCGCCGAGACGGCTCGCGAACCCTCGGGCGTGGAACGGCTGTGGGCTCGCGCCGGATGGTGGGCCGCGCACGGCGACCGGCGCGACTCCGACGAGGACGCCCTGACGGACGCTCTCACCGAGGACCCCGGCCTGCTGACCCACCTGCCGCTGATCGACCTCCCGGTCCGGCTCGGCCGAAGCCTGCCCTCCTGGCCGGACCTGTGGCTCCACCGTGAGCGCGGCCGGCTCGGTTCACGGGCCGAGCACGCCGGGACGCCTCTGCTCGCGGTGGGCGGCCACCACGACCACTTCACCGACGACACCGTCGCGCTGTGGCGCCGCTGGGGCGGCCCTTCACGCCTGTTGCTGGGCCCCTGGGGGCACGGTCTCGTCGCCGCGCCCGGGACCGACGCCCAGCCCGTACACCGGGTGAACCTCGGCGATCTCTACGCGCGCTGGGCCCGGCTCGCCCTCACCGGGGGCCTCGCGGCCGGACGACGAGGCGCTGTCGGGCTGGGCGACAGCCCCCTGTGGGTGTCCGCGGGAATGCAGGGGGAGCCGCGCTCACAGAACGTACGATTGCTGCACGGATCCTCCTTCACGGCCGACCCGCAGCAGCCCGTCTCCTCCGAGGAACTCACCGTCACCACCGGGGGCACACCCGACCGCTGCCTGTTCGTCACCCCGCCGCTGCCGAGGGCGCTGGACGTCATCGGCACCGCCGAGGTCCGGTTGCGTGCGGCCGCCGACACCCGCTCCGCGGACTGGGCGGCACGGCTCGTCGCGCTCACCTCCGAGGGGGCGGCCGAGCGGCTCGCCGTCGGAGTCGTCCGGCGCGCGGATCCCCCGGGGAGGGCCGCCGAGTTCACCGTGGGGCTCGGCTCGCTCGCACGGCGGCTGCCCGCGGGCACCAGGCTCCGCCTGGAGATCGCCGGACACCACTTCCCCGCCCACGCCCGCAACCCCCACACCGGCGACGACCCGGTCACGGCCACCCGTCTCCTCGCCTCCCGGCGCGAGGTCGACCCCGGGCACGTGGCGCTCCGCCTGCCCGTGCTCCGCTCCCGTCCCACCCCCACCGATCCCGTACAGGAGATCCTGCGATGACGGCGCTGCCGCTGGAAGCCCTGGTCGACCCCGTGTGCGGCATCGTCCGCAAGGTCAAACCCGTCGAGCACCCGCCGGGCACCCCACCCCGCTACACCGCGCTCACCGCCGAGATATCCGATGCCCGAAAGCTCGGTCTGTGGCCGGCCGACCGGGTGTCGCTCGGCACCACCTTCGGCGACCCCGAGGGCGCCCGGATCGCCGCGATAGCCGAGGGAATCGAGCGCTACTGCGGCAACCGCGTGCCCCCGCCCGGCCATCCCGGCGCCCCGTTGCGCGCCACGGCCGCCGAGCTGGTGGACAAGGGCCTGCGGCTGTACGGTCCCGGCGACCTGCCCGCCTACGCCGACTGGCAGTACGCCCGCGAGAAGTTCCCCTACCGTCCCCTCACCCCCGACACCCCTTCCCTGTGGACGCGCGGCGAGGAACGGCTGCCCGGCGGCGACAGAGCCGAGGTCTGGGCACCCGTCGCTCTCACCCACCTCAACTGGCGTCAGGGCGAGCTGCGTTCGTTGCCCCGCACCCACCACCTCAACTACGCCGGCATCGCCACCGGGCAGGGCTTCGACGACGCGGTCGAACGCGGCCTGCTGGAGATCGTCGAACGCGACGCCCTCGAACTGTGGTGGCACCTCGACGGCCCGACCCGCGGTATCGATCCGGCGAGTGTGCCCGGCCTCGCCGACGACCTCGCCGGATCCAAACTCGACGTCCATCTCGCCGAGATGCCCTCGGAGTTCGCTCCCTGCATGGCCGCGCTCGTCCACGATCCACGGCTCGGGCTCTACGCCGCCGGGTTCGCCTGCAAGCACGACCCGGTCGAGGCCGCCCGCAAGGCTGTACTGGAGGCCGTCCACACCTGGGTCTTCACGCAGGGCCTCGTCGATCCCGACGGCTGGGTGTTCCAGGCCGTCGAGGCGGGGCTGCTCGCCCGCGGGCTCTACCTGGACCACCGCGAGGACCGTCGCTACCTCGACGCGTGCGGCGAGGACTTCGCACACGTACGGGACCTGGGCGCGCACGTGCAGGTCTGGCTGGACGAGCGGATGGCGCCCGAGGCCCGGCGGTTCACCGAGCCCGCGCGCGGAACCGTATCCGTCGACGCGGTCGAGCCCGGCAGCCGCGACCGGCTGGAGCGCGCGCTCCACGACGCCGGCCATCGCGTCATGACGTTCGACCTCACCACCGAGGACGTGGCCGAAACGGCGCTGCGCGTCGCCCGGGTCCTCGTCTCCGGTCTCATCCCCAACGCCCCGGCGGCTTTCGGGTATTTCGGCTCCCCGCGTCTCGCCGACGCCGCCGTCGCCCGTGGCTGGCGCACGACTGCGCCGAGCGCGCCGGAGGACTTCACGCTGGCTCCTCCGCCCCACATGTGAGGCCACCCGTGGACCTAGTCGCCGCCCTCGCCCGTGCCCGCACCCCGGAGGAGCCGGGCCCGGACACGCCTGCCGGGACCGCTGTCCGACCGTGGCCCGGGCCGGCCCTTCCCTTGCCGGACGCCCGCCCCGGAGAGCTCGACCTGGGCCTGCTGCTCCGCCTCTCCCTGGCTGCCTCGAACGCCGCCGGACGGCTGCGGCCGGCCCCGTCCGCGGGCGCGCTGCACCCGGTGGACGCCCGGCTCGTCGTGGGCACCGGGTGCCCGCTGCCGCCGGGACGCTATGGCTACGACCCGCTGGGCCACCGCGTGCACCACCTCGGCCCTGAACCCGATGACACACCCCGCGGGGTCACCGTCGAACTGTCCGTCACCGCGCAGCGCACGATCTCGCACTACGGCCACCGCGCCTGGCCGCTGATCCTGCTGGACGCCGGGCACGCCGCCGCGGCGCTGTGGCTCGCGGCGCGCTCCCTGGGCGTCGGGTCGACGGCACCCGACCTCGGCGGACTCGCCGAAAACCCCCTCGCCGTGCTGCACTTCGCTCCGCCCGGGACCGGACACCTGGCCGCCGGCGCACCCACGCCCCGCGACCTGCTGACCCGCCGCAGCGCCCCGCCACCGCTGCGGGGCACCCCGCCTCGGCCGGCCCTGCGGGCGCTGCTCGCCGCCGCCGAGGCGAGCGCCGGTGAACTCGGGTGGTGCGCGGCCGTCGGCGAACCACAGCCCGAACTCGTCAAGTCGGCGCCTGACGGCACACTGCGGCGTCTCGCCGCGGGGGAGGCCCGGCCGACGCTCGCCGCCTGGGCCGCCGGCCAGCCGTGGATCGCGGACGCGGGCGCCGTCCTGCTCGGTTACGGCTGTCCGACGGACGCCGAAGCCCCGCAGATCCGCCGGACCCACCTCCGCGCCGGCTTCGCCGTCCACCTGGCCCACATGACCGCCGGCCGGCACGGCCTGGCTGGCCGCCCCGTCGGCGCCTGGCAGCAGGCCGACCTCGGTGCCGCGCTCGGCGCCGCACCGGGCAGGGACTGGATCGTCCACGGCCTGGCCCTCGGCACCACCCACTCCGAAGAGGAAACCTCGTGATGGTCCACCCCGAGCTGCGCCGCGCCGCACGGCACGCACAGCGCCCCCTGCTCGCGGCCACTCTCCTGCAGGGGGCCGTCACCCTGGCCCACCTCGCGCAGGCCGTGCTGCTCGCGGTCGCCCTCGCCGACGTGGCCCGGGGCGACACGGACCGGCTCCCATTGCTCCTCGGAGGAGTGCTCGGTGTCGTCGCCGCCCGAGCGGGGCTCGGCCAGTGGCAGCGGCGCACCGCCACCCGCGCCGGGGCACGGGTCAGGGTTCGCCTGCGGGACGAACTCCTCACCCACCTCGGACGGCTCGGGCCCGCGCACCTGACCTCCGCGCGCGCCGGGGCGGTGCGCACCACTCTCGTCGACGGGGTGGAAGGCGTCGACGCCTATGTCTCCCGCTACCTGCCGCAGCTCCTCATCACCATCAGTGTGCCGCCCCTGCTGCTCGCCGCCCTGGCCGCCGTCGAACCGGTCGCCCTCCTCGGCCTCGTACCCGCTCTGCTGCTCGGCTTGTTCGGCCCACGTGCCTGGGACCGGCTTCTCGCCGAGCGCGGCAAGGAACACTGGGACACCTACGAAGGGCTGGGCGCCGACTACCTCGAAGCGCTGCAGGGCATGCCCGCGCTGCGCGCCGCAGGAGCCGTCGGGCGCACCCGCGAGCGGCTGGAGGAACGCTCAACGGCGTTGCACCGGGCCACCGTCGCCAAGCTCCGCGTGTCACTGGTCGACACCGGACTCACCGACCTGGCCATCCAGGGCGGCACCGTGGCGGCCGCGCTGCTCGCCTGCTGGTCGGCCGTCACTGCATCCACCACCCCCACCGGCACCTACCTGATGCTGTTGCTGGCCTCCGAGTGCTTCAGGCCCGTACGCGACCTGTCCCGCGAATGGCACGCCGGGTACTTGGGCGTGTCGGCCGCGGACGGACTCGCGGCGCTGCGCACCGCCGACCCCGCGGTCCCCGACACCATGACGGAACGAGCGGACTGGCCGGATCCGCCTCAAGTGCGCTTCGAGCAAATCGAGTTCAGCTACGACGGCGCCGAGGAACCCACCCTCCGGGATGTCACCTTCACCGTCGAGGCGGGGCGCACCACCGCCATCGTCGGTCCGTCCGGCGCGGGCAAGTCCACACTGCTCGCCCTGCTCCTGCGCCACCGCCAGCCGCAACGTGGCCGGATCACCGTCAACGGCCGCGACGTCTCCGGGTACGCACTCGACTCCCTGCGGCAGGGCATAGCCGTCGTCTCGCAGGAGACCTACCTCTTCCACGCCACCATCACCGACAACCTGCGCCTGGCCCGGCCGACGGCCACGGACGACGAACTCCTCCGCGCGGCGCGGACCGCCGGCATCCACGACGAGATCGAGTCCCTTCCCGACGGTTACGCCACCGTGCTCGGCGAACGAGGAGCCACCCTGTCCGGCGGACAACGCCAGCGCCTCGCCCTCGCCCGCGCCCTGCTGGCCGACGCCCGGGTGCTCGTCCTCGACGAGGCCACGAGCTCGGTCGACGAACGCCGGGAGGCCCACATCGTCCGGGAACTGCTGGACGCCGCAGGCGGCCGGACCGTCCTGCTGGTCGCCCACCGGCTCGCCGCCGTCCAGCACGCCGACCGCATCGTGGTGCTCGACGGCGGACGCGTGGACGCCATCGGTGAACACACCGGCCTCATCGACGCCGGGGGCGTCTACGCCGAGCTCGTCAAAGCGGGTCACACGCACGAAGAAGGGCTCGCCGCATGAGCAGCACCATCGACACCGACGGAACACCGGGCAGCGTGACCGACACGTCCGTGCCCCCGCGGGGTTCACTGCGCGCCCTGCTGCCCGCCCTCGCCGGGCACCGGGGCATGATGGCCCGCACCTGCGCCGCCGCACTCGCCGAACAGGGCTCCCTGGTGGCGTTGCTGACGCTGGCAGCGCACAGCGTCGGAACCGCCGTCATCGAGGACCGCGCCCCCTCGGCCGGCACAGTCACCGCACTGGTCGCCCTCGTCCTCGTACGCGCCGTGACGACCTGGCGCGAGATGGACCTCTCGCACGACCTGGCCTACCGGGTACTCGCCGAACTGCGCGTGCGGGTCTTCGACGGGCTCGCCCGTAGTGCGCCCGCCCGCGTGGCCGGCCGACGCAGCGGGGACCTGGCCGCCACCGCGATGGCCGACGTGGAGGCGCTGGAGTTCTTCTACGCCCACACCACCGCCCAACTCCTGGCCGGCGGAGTGATGTTCACCGGCGGAGCCGTCGTGCTGGCCACCGTCGAGCCGTGGCTGCTGGTGGCGGTGCTGCCGGTCGCCGCGCTGCTCACCGTGGCCCCCTTCGCCGACGCGCGCGGGCGCGCCATGCGCGGGGCCCGGACCAGGGCGGCGACCGCGAAGCTCTCGGCCGACACCGTGGAGACCGTCGACGGGTTGCGCGAACTGCTCGCCTTCGGAGCGCTGGCCGAGCGCCGCCGCCGTCTCGCCGAGCAGGGCCGGCGGGTGGGTGAGGCGCAGCGGGCCGAGGCAGCCTGGGAGGCCATGGCCGCCGCCGTCCGCGATCTGCTGATCGTCCTCGCGGTCCTCGGCGTGGTGGCCGCGGCCGCGCAGTCCGTGACTTCCGGGCGGCTGCACGGCGCGTGGGCCCCGGCGGCGATGGCGCTGGCGCTGTCGGTGCTCGGACCGGTCGCAGAGTCGGCCAGGGCCCTGAGCCAGGCGGTGGGTCTGCGTGCCGCCGCCGCCCGCGTCGACGCGGCGGTGAAAGCCCCCTCCCTCGCTCCGCAACCCGCCTCGCCCCGTCCGCTCCCGCCGGGTCCGCTGGGTGTCCGGCTGCACAAGGTGAGTTTCGACTACGGCGGCCGGCCCGTGCTGGACGCGGTCGAGCTGACGGTTCCCGCGGGGCAGACCCTCGCCCTGGTCGGCGTTTCGGGAGCCGGCAAGTCGACCTGCGCCCACCTGCTGGCCCGTTTCTGGGACCCGTCCGAGGGAGCCGTCCACCTGGTGCCCCGCGATGGCGACCCCATCGATCTCCGTGACGTGGCCGACGCCGAACTGCGCCGTGCCGTCGCCGTCGTGGGCCAGGACGCCCCCCTCTTCCACGGCACCCTCACCGAGAACCTGCGCCTGGCCGCACCGGACGCGGACGACGACCTCCTGGCCGGCACCGCCCGGTTGTGCGGCGTCGACGAGATCGCTTCCATGGGCTCCCTCGTCGGGGAGCGCGGCTCCACGCTCTCCGGCGGCCAGCGCGCCCGTATCGCCCTCGCGCGCGCCCTCCTGGCCGGGCCCAGGGTCCTCGTGCTGGACGAGACCACCGCCCATCTGGACAACGGCGGTGACGCCCGACTGGCCACCGCGCTCGCCCACGGCGACCGCACGACCATCGTCATCGCACACCGCCCCGCGACCATCCGTCGTGCGGACCGTATCGCCGTGCTGGAATCCGGCTGCATCGCGGAGGAGGGCACCTGGGCCGACCTGACCGCCCGCCCGGGCGGCGCGCTCCATCGCGTACTGAACCTCACGCCACCCTGAAACCCTCCGCTGGAGCGTGATGAACCTTCTTCGACGTGTCTGCCGACGGCCTGACTGTGCGATGCGGTCTTCCGGACGGCGGGAGGGTTCGTCGCCCGGTGATGGGAGGACATGCGGCGGCCGTCCCCGGAGACAGGCAGCCCGGTTCTGCGCGGAGGGGCCGACAAGGAGGGCAGCGGCGTGTGCGGGTGGGGCGCAGCGTTTGCCTACGGTCGCCTTCAGTTCGTGCCGTCGCGGGCCCGCTGCGTCGTGGAGTCCCGGCCCGACTCCAACAGGCTCACCGGCTCTCCAGTGTTCGTCGGGGCCGCAGCCGACCGGAGCAGACACTGGTGAGTTCAAAGACGTGCTCCACCGCGGCGGACCCGGGGTCGGCGGTGACGCGTCGGCCCACTCCTCGACGTATCGGAGTCGACCGGTCGGCTGTGGCCGTGGGTGCGGCAGATCGGACAGTGGTAGTGCCCGCCGCCCGGCCCACGGCCGGAACAACCGTCCTCCGGCGTCCGCCCCGAGGACGTCCACACTGTTCGTGGTGTCCAGGTTCGCAACGCTCAGTACACGTCCGTCTACCTGGAGCCGGGGAATCGGTGAAGCTCGTTGACGCTCCCGGCCCAACCGGCCACGCCCACAACCAGGGAACGAGCAGCCGTACGCGGTCCGCGGCGGCAAACTGCACCATGACGCCGGAGCCGGGACCACAACACGCGTGGTTTTGCGGCACTCGTCACGCAGCCAACGACAGTGAGCCGCCGGGATCGTGAAGTCGTGGCCCGCAGCAGGGGGCGGTTTCACCTACCTGGGAAGGAGCCGGCGGACTGCAGGCAAACATGCATTGATTGCTATATGTTAATGTTGCAATGCATGACCTGAGGGGCGCGAGCCGCAGGTGACCCAAGAGTGAAGCCAGGAGCACGACATGACCACTGCCACCGATCACCGCACGCATGACAGTCACCCGCACACCCACGCCGAGGGCTGCGGCCACGTCGCCATTCCGCACGGCGACCACGTCGACTACGCGCACGACAGTCATATCCACCGGGTCCACGAGGACCACGTCGACGAGTGCATCAGTGCCGGTCACACCACTCATGCGGACCACGGTCATCAGCACGGGGAGGGGTGCGGTCATGTCGCCGTCCCGCATGAAGGTCACGTCGACTATGTGCATGACGGTCACCGGCACGCGGCTCACGACGGGCACTGGGACGACCACTGAACCGCGTCATCGGTCGGAAGGGTAAGTATCAACTGGAAATCATTATCACATGCTAATGTGCGCATGTGATAATCCCTCCGCCCTCTGTGCAACCGTGACCGACGAACCGCTGCAGGACCTCCGGGCCGCCAGTGACCTGCTGAAGGCGCTGGCGTCCCCGGTCCGCCTCGGCATTGTGCGCGAGCTGTCCCGGAGTGGAAAATGCGTCCATGAACTGGTCGATGCTCTCGGGGTGAGCCAGCCGCTGGTCTCCCAGCACCTTCGAGTGCTGCGCAACTCCCGGATCGTGACGACCCGGCGCCAAGCTCGCGAGATCCAGTACTGCCTCGCCGACGACCACGTCGCCCACATCGTGCTGGACGCCATCCGGCACGCGCAGGAGTAGCCCGGTAGCGTCACGACGTGACAGTGCCGGGTATCTCTTGTTATTCGACGACCTGCCCCCTCCGACCGGCACGGTACTGCGCACCAGCCTGTTCGGCCGCTGGGCGGCGGACTTCCTGGCCATCCACCCCACCGGCACCGTGGTGGAGATCGGAACCGGCCTCAACACCCGCTACGAGCGCACCGACAACGGCTGGGCCCGCTGGTTCGAACTCGAACCGCCCGACGTGATCGTGCTGCGCCGCGGCTTCTTCGACGACACGCCACGCCGCACGATGATCGCAGCGTCGGTCACGGACGAAACATGGGCGGACACGGTCGCCGCTCACTTTGAGGGTCCCTGCCTCTTCGCCGTGGAAGCCGTCCTGCCCTTCCGGACCGAGGTGAACGTCCACCGCCTCGGACGTGCGACGGGCCGGCGCGGCAACCCGGCCTCCAGGTCCTGGCTTTCCGCACGCTCAGCACCCTGTCCTCACCCATGTACGACGAACTTCCGGCCGGCACCCGGGAAATGCTCGTCGATGTGTTCCCCTTGCGTGCACTCTTGTGGATGGCCGCCACCACTCTGACCATCCTGTCGGCTGGCTCATGCATGACAAGGCGGTGCACGCTGAGTGAGGCCGAAGGGCGGCAGGGCCTGTGACCCTGTACGTGGGGGAGCACTGTGACTGTGTGACGGGAGGGACCGGCTGACTCTGCCCCTGCCCGCTCTGACTCGGGGGGCCCTTCACCCGGCCTTTCCCGGAGCCGGGCATCCGCGAGCCGCACCGGCATCTGGCTGACCATGAAGACCGGGCCGGTGCCAAACATGATGCCCTGGTCCGACACCCGTCGCGCAAGGGCTCCTGTCAGCCCACCTGTCCCCGCACCCGTCGGGACGGAGTGAAGCCGCACGGGTCGAGCACACCGGGCGGGTCCGCGAGACCTGGCCCGCCCTGCTCGATCCAGGAGGTGATGTCGGCGGTGGAGCCGAGGTCGTTGACCAGGCCGAGCCACTCGGACGTGGTTCTGCCTGGGACTTCGACTGCGTTGGTCACCTCGCCGGAAGCATCGTCGCCGCATTTGAGCAGCCGGTCGACGGAGTTGTCAGGGTCTCTGATGGTTGCTCGGCGACGTCCCCGCAAGTGTTGGTCGAGGCGACCGACTCGATATCCGGCACAGAAACGGAGTGCGGGGAAGTGCCGCTGTTGCCGTCGGTACCGGACGACGAGCTACCGCACCCCGTCAGAGGCGAGGGAGACAGGTAGGTGCCGGTGATCAAGCACCCGGCGATGGTACTGGGGCGTGGATATGGGCATAGAACCTCCACGACAGGTGGTCATGGGCGCTGCAGGCAACGCTGAGGCAGTTGACGTGAAAACCATTGCCAAGTTTCGATGCTGTTGGCCAGCGCCATGAGGTCATCAGCGGCAGGACGAACCACCTGCGGAGCCCGCTGGGGGGCGAAAACCCGCGGTAGCCGCTCCCCGCACTGTCTGAGTCACGGGTGCCGGCCCGACCCGGAGCGTGGGACAAGGATGGCTGCGTTGGGAGCAGGAGGCTTAGCAGCGTGTGTAGTTGGAAACGACTATCACGTACTGATCATCGGGACGATGACACGATGATCGACTGACGTGGGAGGTACTTCGTGAGGGACGCGCCCTTGTTCTTGAGGCCGCGGGTGGACCCACCGCTCGCCTCGCTGCTGGGGGACGCGCCGTTCCTGCACTCCCTGGTCGACGCACTGGGATCGCCGCTGAACGTGCTGCTTCCAGAGGTCGTCGCTGAGAACGCGGAACGCTTCGGCGCCGTCTACCGGCGTCACCACCTCGCCGGAAGGGTGTACTTCGCCCACAAGGCGAATCGTTCCAGCGCCCTGGTGCGCAGGCTCGCGGCGTGCGACTCGGCCGCCGTCGGCGTCGACGTGGCTTCCCTGGAGGAGCTGCGGCACGCGTTGGGCTGCGGTTTCACCGGGGACCGGATGATGGCCACAGGCCCGAAGGACACCGAGTTTCTTTGGCTGGCCGCCCGGGTGGGCGCGACGGTGAACGTCGACTCGGTCGCCGAGCTGGAACAACTGGCCGCTCTGGTAAGGAAGTACGCGCTGCGCAGGGCGGACGTGCTGGTACGGCTGTCCGGGTTCGAGTCGGAGGCCGGACCCGGCGGAGCGGGTACGCGGATGTTGTCGCGCCGCAGCCGGTTCGGTACTCCGGTCGCCGAGGCGGACGGGTTGTGGGCGGCGCTGGAACGGCATGCGGACAGCGTCGAACTGGTCGGCCTGGCCTATCATCTGGACACCACCGGGCTGGAGGAGAAGGGCCGGGCCCTGGAGCGCTGTGTGCTGCTCATGGACGAGTGCCGCGCACGGGGTCTCGCGCCGCGCGCGGTGGACATCGGCGGCGGCTTCGGGGTCGGCTACGTCGAGGACGCCGGTGAGTGGGAGCGTTGGACGACCGCGTTGAGCGAGGCGGTCCTCGGCGCCCGCCCGCCCCTGACCTGGCGCGGCCATGGCTACGGCCTGCGCAACGAGGCCGGCACGGTACGCGGTACCGCCGCCCTCTACCCCGCACATCGCCCCACTGCCGGACCCGGCTACCTCGACGAACTCCTCTCCCGCCCCGCCCCCGTCCTTGGCCGTGCACCGGCCACTCTGCTCCTGGAGCACCTTCACGACCTGTACGTCGAACCCGGCCGCGCCCTCGTCGACCAGTGCGGTCTGTCGCTGGCACGGGTGCTGGAGGTGCGACCTGTGAGCGACGAACCTGACCGGTACCTGGTGAGACTTGGCATGAACGCCGGAGATGTGAGCCTGGAGGAACACGGGGTCCTGGTCGACCCCGTACTGCTGCCGCGTGGTGGCCCTCGGCACAAGTCGTCGGACGACGCGGCAGTCGGGGTTCATCTCGTCGGCAACCTCTGTCTGGAAGCCGACCTGATCACCCGTCGGCTGGTGTTCCTCCCCCACATGCCTCAAGTGGGGGACCTGCTGGCCTTCGTCAACACCGCCGGATATGTCATGGACTTCCATGCCCACCACGCGCAACGCCAGCCGTCGGCGCGGACGGTTGCGGTCACAGAAGAGGACGGGACCTGGCGCTGGTGCCCGGACGAGGACTACTGGCCGCTCACACGTCTGCAGGGAGTGCCGGCATGAGGTACGACAGCATCACCGAGGCCATCGGCAACACACCGCTGGTCCGCATCGACTCCTCCGTACACGGGCTGCGCAACATCGACCTCTACGCCAAACTGGAGATGCTCAACCCGTTCGGGTCCGTCAAGGACCGGCCCGCCTGGCACATGGCCCGGCCCCACCTGGAGGCCGCGGCCGACGGCGAGGGGACGGTCGTGGAACTCTCCAGCGGCAACACCGCCAAGGCCCTCGCCCTGCTGGCCGGCATGCACGGACTGAGGTTCAAGAGCGTCACCAACCGCATGCGCGTCCCCGAGATCAAGGAACTGCTCCTGCTCCTCGGCGCCGAGATCGAGGAGCTGCCAGGACAGAGCGAGTGCCTCGACCCGACCGACACCGACGACCCGCTCACCCGTTTCCACCAGGCGCTCTCCGAGCCCGGCAGCACCTACCTGCACACCGACCAGTACTTCAACCCGCGCAACGTCGAGGCACACGCGGCCGGCACCGGTCCCGAGATAGTCAAGGACCTGGACGGGCGCGCGCCGGACTGGTTCGTGGCCTGCGTCGGCACGGCCGGTTCCTCCACGGGCGTCGCCCGCGTCCTGCGCGAACATGATGCCGACGTACGTGTTCTCGGACTGGTCGCCGACAAGTCCGACTTCATCCCCGGCATCCGCACCATCGACGAGGTCCACCAGGTCGGTCTGTTCGACCCGGCGACCTACGACTCGCTCGCCTCGGTCACCTCACAGGAAGCCATCGACGGGATGGTCACCCTGATCCGCCGCTGCGGACTGCTGTCGGGACCGACCGGCGGCGCCGCCTACCAGGGAGCCGTGCGCCATCTGGCGTCCGTCGACACCGAACTGGACGGTACCGGCCGTCGCCAGACCGCCGTGTTCATCGTGTGCGACCGGGCCGAGAGCTACCTGAGCTATGTACGCCAACGCCGCCCGGAGCTTCTGGGCAGGGCGCGGCGGGGGCACTCCTCGTCGGCGCTCAGCGGCGACGAGATCAGGGCGGAAGCCCGTGCGATCGGCGTCGACGACGCACGGCGCTGGATCGCGGAGGGGGAACCCCGTCCGATGGTGGTGGATCTGCGTGGTCCGCACGCCTACGCAGCCCTGCACATCGAGGGCTCGGTCAACATCGTCGACGAACTCTTCGAGGAACTGGTCCGGCCGGGGCTGCCGTTCAGCAAGCGCACCCCGGTGCTGCTCGCCTGTCCGGTGGGGGAGAAGTCGCTGCGCTACGCCGCGTTGCTGTCCCGTATGGGCCACCCGGACGTCAGGAGTCTGGCGGGCGGGATCGTGGCGTGGCGGGACGCCGGCGCACCGCTGGTGAGGGAGTGAACCATGTCTGAGAAGGCAGCCGACGAAGGTGGCTTCTGGCAACAGGAGTTGAGGGCGCAGTTCCCGATCGTCGCCGCGCACCCGGACCTGACGTACCTGGACAGTGCGGCGACCGCGCAGAAACCGCGGGCCGTCCTCGATGCCGTCGAGACCTACCTCACCACGTCCAACGCCAACGCGGGCCGTGGTACCTATCCCTGGGCCAACCGCACCACAGAACTGGTGGAACGGGCCCGCGAACGAGTCAAGGAGTTCCTGGGTGACCGGCAACCGCAGGACTCCACCGTCCATTTCACCAGCGGCACCACCGAGGGCCTGCGCACCGTCGCCCGCGACTGGCTCGTGCCGTACCTCGCCGACGGCGATGAGATCCTCGTTCCGTTCGCCGACCACCAGGCCAACCTGGACCCCTGGCTCGAAGCCCGTCGCCTGCTGGGCGAGCGCGGTGCCGACATACGGGTACGGGCCCTTCCCTACCAGGCGTCCTCCGGCGACTACGACCACCGCGCCCTCGCCGGGGCGATCGGCCCCCGCACCCGGTTCGTCGCAGCGACCCACGTCCACCACGTCTACGGCGGCGACATGAACGTGCACCGCCTGCGCGCCGCCGTCGGCCCCGACGTACCGATCTGCCTGGACGCCGCCCAGAGCGTCGGCCACCTCCCCGTCCACGTCGGTGACCCGGCCCTCGACGTCGACTTCCTCGTCTTTTCGGGGCACAAGGCGATGGCCCTGCCCGGCACGGGAGCGGTCTGGGCACGCAACACCCGGGGGCCGGCGCTGCGGCCCGGGGGATGGCAGGGCACCCCCAACACCGCAGGCATCGTGTCGCTCCTGGCGGCGCTCGACTGGCTGGACGAGGCCGGCCCGGAACGAATCGCCCGGCACCTCTCCCGGCTGACCACTCGCCTGACCGACCGGCTGCACCGCCTGGGGTCCTACGACGTGCTCGGCTGCCCCGCCAGCCTCGCCGCGGACAGTGTGCTGCCCACGGCTCAGCGGCGGCACGGCATCGTCACCTTCCGGCACCGCGGCATTCCCTCCGACGACCTGGGTTTCATCCTCTACAGTCACGGCTTCATGGTCCGGGCCGACAGCCTCTGCCAGGCCGGTGCCGACGAGAAGAGCGGATCCGTGCGGGTCAGCCTGCACGTCTACAACACCGACGAGGAGATCGATCGTCTGCTCGCCGTTCTCGGCTCACTGGAGTGAACAGCTATTGATAACCGTTTCCACCTGTAGATTGCTCCGTAGTCGCGACAGGCGAGAGACGGATGGGGTGGCACGACCGGATGGGCGTGAGTATGGGAACGGCCAGTAGCTGGGTGGAGCGTTGGGAACGGCAGCAACAGCGCTACGCGGTGGACCGCGAGGAGCGGTTCGCGGTGATCGCCGACGTGACGGAACATCTGTGCGCCGGTCGTGACCGGCCGCTCCTGCTCGACCTGGGCTGCGGTCCCGGCTCCCTGTCCGCCCGGCTCGCCCGACGCCTGCCGGACGCGGAGATCGTCGCCGTCGACATGGATCCCGTACTGCTGGAGCTGGGGCGCACCCACCATTCGGATGCCGCCCGGTACGTGGACGCGGTGATCGGCGAGGACGGCTGGACGGATGCGCTGACGCTGGACCGCAGTGTGGACGTCGCCGTCTCCACGACGGCTCTGCACTACCTTCCCGCCCCCGTCCTGCTGCGCACCTATCGCGCTCTCGCCGCCCTTCTCCGCCCTGGCGGCGCGCTGATCAACGGGGACCACTTCCCTCCGGACGGATCGCCCTGCTCGGATCTGACCGCCCACGTGGGACGGCGCCGGGTCGAGCGGACCGGTGCACATGGGCCCGAGGACGAGGACTGGGAGTCATGGTGGCAGGCCGTGGCCGCCGACCCCGAGCTGACCGACCTGTTCGAGCAGCGCGAGAAAAGCCGCCCGTCCTCGGGCGACGGCAACCGGCACCTCTCCGTGGGCCAGCACACCCAACTGCTCCACGAGGCGGGGTTCGGCCACGTCACACCGGTGTGGCAGGTCGGGGACAGCTGCGTGCTGGCGGCTCTGAAGAGCTGACGCGTTCCTGCACGGTCCTCGGGCAGGCGTGAACCGAGGAGTACGTCGTGTCCTGCGGCGCTCCGGCCGTGGGCCAGTGCTCGGGCAACGTTGCCGGTGCCAAGCAGTCCTATACGCATGGTGTGACGCCAGCCGTTGCCGGGCATCGACGAATCGGACCGCGGGCCCGGGTGGACCGGCACCAAAGACGTAGTTCTGACCGAGTGGACGCGTTCGAAGTCCTCGGCCCCGACGTCACCGACCCGTGCGCGCCAGGTGATGCCCGCGTTGTTCACCAGGCCGTGCACCTGTCCGTACGCGTCCTTCAACCCGACGGCCGGTCGGGCGCACTCCTTGTCGCTCTGGACGTCGAGGCGGCGGCAGTTTCCGCCGGGGGCCACATCGGTGGCGATGACGCGGGCGCCTGCGCGGGTGAGGGCCTCGGCCTCGGCGGCGCCCCGGCCCCGGGCCGCGCCCGTGACCACGACGACCTTGCCGAGCAGCTTCTTCGGGTGCAGGCCGCTCACGGCCGCTCACGGCCGCGACGGCGGCCGGCCGGCAGCGCCACGGGCGACACACCGGGGCCGACGGTGTTGGTGAGCGTGCCGATGCCCTCGACGGTGAGGACGACGGTGTCGCCGGGCTTCAGGGGCGCCGGGGTCTGCTCGCCGCGCAGGCCCCAGAGTTCGGCGAGGCACCCGCCGTTGCCGCAGGTGCCGGAGCCCAGGACGTCGCCCGGTACGACACGGGTGCCGCGGGAGGCGTAGGCGGTCATCTCTTCGAAGGTCCAGCTCATGTTGGACAGCAGGTCCTTGCCGACGACGTGGCCATTGATCTCGGCGGTCAGGGCGAGGCGTAGGAAGCCGTCGGCGTCCCGGTGGGGCTCCAGCTCGTCGGCGGTGACGAGGTACGGGCCGAGGGCGGTGGCGGTGTCCTTGCCCTTGCAGGGGCCGAGGCCGACCTTCATCTCCGCGCCCTGCAGATCGCGCGCGGACCAGTCGTTGAACACGGTGTAGCCGACGATGTGGTCGTGGGCCTGCTCGGGGGTGAGGTCCCGGCCCTCCCGGCCGATGACTGCTCCCACTTCGAGTTCGAAGTCGAGCACGGTCGAACCGGGCGGCATCGGGATGCCGTCCTGGTGGCCGTAGATCGCGTGCGGGTTGGTGAAGTAGAAGGTCGGCGCCGCGTACCACTGCTCGGGAACACCCGCTACACCGTCGACGGAGCGGCGCACTCCTTCGACGTGCTCCTCGAAGGTGACGAAGTCCCGCACCGACGCCGGCTGGAGCGGGGGAAGCAGCCGTACCCGGGAGACATGCGGGCCGGACGGAACGTCGAGCGCCTCCCGGCCGGCGGCGAGCAGCCCGGGCAGGCCGTCGGTCTCCACGATCAGAGTGGACAGGGAGGAGACGCCCGGCAGAGGGAAGAGGGTGCCGTCGTCCTCCACGACGGCCACCCGGTGGCGGTGCTGGTGTTCGTAAGCGGCGAAACGCATGGTGCGGCTCCAGCGGAGGGGACTCGGGCGAGAGGTGCGGCGAGCGGGTGTGCCGCGGGCCGGGGCGCGGCAGTGCGGGTCAGGTCGTGGACACCACTGCCGCCTCCCGGGAACCGACGGGGCGGCCTAGACCGGCGGTGCGACGAAGACGCCGCGGTCGGGGTCGTTGAAGGACTCCTTGGCGACCAGCTCGTTCATGGGGTTGGCAGTGCCCCACTGGTCGGTGACCTCGGGCCGGGAGAAGTCGTAGACGTGGGGGTGCCAGGTGTCCTCGTCGAGGCACTCCAACTCGGTGGTGTACTCGACGGTGTTGCCGTGCGGGTCGAGGAAGTAGGTGAACGTGTTGTCGCCCGCCATGTGCCGGCCCGGGCCCCAGATCTTCCGGAAGCCCGCGCGGAGGACCCGGCCGGAGCCGCGCATGTACTCGTCGATGCCGCGCATCTCGAAGGAGACGTGGTGCAGGGACGTGTGCGGGCCCTTGGCCAGGGCCATGGAGTGGTGCTGGTTGCTGATCCGCATGAAGTGCATGACCTCGCCCATGTGCGGCGAGCTCAGCGTGTCCGAGAGCGCGAAGCCGAGGTGGCGCTCGTACCACTCCCGGGTGCGGTTCAGGTCGGGGGAGTTGAGCACGACGTGGGACAGCTTGACCGGGATCGACTCCTTCTCCTCGATCCTGCGGTGCTGCCGTACCTCGACGTCGGCGGAGACCTCGATGGTGCGCCCGTCGACGTCGAAGAAGCGGAAGCCGTAGCCACCGCCGGGCGTGTCGACCCTGCCCGGCTGCGAGATCAGCTGGACTCCGCCCGTGAGGAGCTGTTCGGCGAGGGCGTCGACGTCGGCCGGGCTCGCGGCGCCGTAGGAGACGAGGTCGAGGCGCTTCCCGTCGGCCTTGCGCAGCCGCACGACGTACTGCTCGGGGGAGCCCTCGGCGGCCAGGAAGGAGATGCCGGAGTCCTCGGCGACCTTGGTCAGGCCCCAGACGCCGGAGTAGAAGTCGAGCTGCTTGTCGTAGTCGGGCACGGCCAGGTCGACGTGCCGCAGGTGGGTGAGCAGGCGTGCGCTCATGAGGTCCTCCTGGAGGCGGGGGTGAGGTTGAGCAGGGCGGCGGCGTTCGCGCCGCGTACGGCGTCGAAGTCGGCTTCGGGCAGGCGCGCGGCGCGCAGCGCGCCGACCGGGTCCTCGCTGCCCATGTCGAAGGGGAAGTCGGAGCCGAGCAGCACCCGGTCGGCGCCGGCGACCCGGACCAACTCCCGCAGCACGTACGGGTCGTGGACGAGAGAGTCGAAGTACAGCCGCTTCAGGTAGCTGCTGGGCAGGTGGGCGCAGCCGGCCCCCGCGTCGGAGCGGGCCGACCAGGCGTGGTCGGAGCGGCCGATGTGCGTGGGCAGGTAGCCGCCGCCGTGCGCCGCGATCAGCTTCAGACCGGGGTGCCGGTCCAGCACTCCGGAGAAGATCAGGTGTGACAGCGCGACGGCGTTCTCGGTGGGCTGTCCGACGGTGTTGGACAGGTACCACCGGTCCAGCCGCTCGTCGAGCGTGCACCCGAAGGGGTGCAGGAAGACGAGCGCGCCGGTCTCCTCGGCGCGGGACCAGAGAGGCTCGTAGGCCGAGTCCGAGAGCTCCCGGCCCGGGGCGTGGCTGGAGATCTCCATGCCCGACAGGCCCTGTTCCAGGGCGTGGTCCAGAGCGCGGACCGCCAGGCCCGGGTGCTGGAGCGGGACGAGTCCGAGCCCGCGCAGCCGGTCCGGTGCGGCCGAGCAGTGCGCGGCCGTCGCCTCGTTGGCGAGCCGGTACACCTTCTCGGCCGTCTCCTCGTCCGCCCAGTAGTGGTAGTGCGAGGGAGAGGGGCTGACCAACTGGACGTCCACGCCCCGGGCGTCCATCGACTCCAGGCGCACGGTGACGTCGGTCAGCTCCGGGATGCGCTCGCGGACCATGGGGCCGCTGACGGCGAGGGCTTCGGGGCCGTTGCGCCGGGCGTCCAGCTCCCTGGCCGCGTCGTGGCCGGGCAGGCCGGCCACGAGCGCCTCGATCCCGGGGAGCAGGAGGTGGGCGTGCACGTCCACGGTGGGCGCGGTCACGGCAGTTCCCGCAGCATCGTCATGGTGCGGGCCATCAGCCCGGGCACGTCGGCGTCGCGCACTCCGTCGAGCTGCCACTGCCCGATCTGCACCGACGCCTCCACCACCGGCCGGACACGGGCGATCCGCCGCTCGTGGTACGCCTGGAACAGCGCGTCGTCCCAGGTGCCCGCGGTGGTCAGCATCTGCGCCAGCACCCAGGCGTCCTCCATCGACAGGGCGGCGCCCTGGGCGAGGGTGGGCGGACAGCAGTGCGCGGCGTCGCCGACCAGCACGACCCGGCCGCGGTGCCACGAGCCCTCGACCAGCATCCGGTCGAACCAGGTGTAGTTGACCTTCCCCGGGTCGGTGATGTACTCGGTGATCTCCGGCCAGAACCCGCCGTAGTGCTGGGTGAGGCGGCGCATCTCGTCCGCGTACGACTCCGGGGGTATGGAGGAGCGGTCGCGGGTGGCCTCGACGACGTAGGCGTAGAGGGTGGTGTCGCTGGTGGGGCAGTAGCCGGCGATGTAGGCCGGGCCGCCGTAGGCGAGGTCGGTGCGCACGACGCCCGCCGGACGGGGGGCCGCGATGCGCCAGATGGCCATGCCGGTCGGCTCGGGCTTGGTGGTGATGCCGATCGCGGCGCGGGTCGTGGAGCCGAGGCCGTCGGCGGCGA
Organism: Streptomyces sp. NPDC058632; assembly: GCF_042717095.1. NCBI lineage: Bacteria > Bacillati > Actinomycetota > Actinomycetes > Kitasatosporales > Streptomycetaceae > Streptomyces > Streptomyces sp. NPDC058632. Next base: position 20,915 of record NZ_JBHXQZ010000039.1, read on the forward strand.
CGACCAGGTCGTAGCGGCTCTCGGTGCCGTCACTGAGGCGGACGGAGACGCCCTCGCCGTCCTGGTCCAGGATCTCGGCGGTGGTGCCCAGCCGGACCGACGCGCCACTGGCCCGCACGGCCTCGATGAGGATCTGCTGAAGTCGTGGGCGCTGCATGCCGACGGTGGCGGGCAGGTCGTCGCCGCCGGTGCGCAGGTCGCGCTGGACGTGCAGGACGGTGCCGTCGGGGGCGGTGATGCCGACCGACCCGAAGCCGAAGCCGGACGCCTCCACCTGCTCCCGGACGCCCAGTTCCCGCAGCACACGCAGGGCGTTGCCCTGGAGGGTGATGCCGGAGCCGGCGGTGGCGTTCCCGTCCTCCTTGGCCTCGATCAGGTCGACGGCGAGTCCGGCGCGGCGCAGCAGGATTGCCACGGCGTTGCCGGCCGCGCCCCCGCCGATCACCAGGACCGTACGGGCTTTGCTCATGGGGAACTCCCTTGCCCCTCGGGCTATTTGACGGCGATTGGGTTGACGGGGGAGCCGACCGCGCCGGTGATGGGCAGGGGAGCGGCGGTGAGCCAGAAGGCGTACTCGCCGTCGGCCGCGCAGTCGGCGGCGAGCGCGTCCAGGTCCCACATCTCGCCGATCAGCAGGCCGATGTGCGGGATGGCGACCTGGTGCAGCGGCTGGAAGGCGTGCTCGAACTCGTTGGGCCGGACCTCGAAGCCCCAGGTGTCGGTGGCGATCGCGGCGATCTCGACGCCGTGCAGCCAGCCGGCCGTGGTGAACGACAGGCCGGGCGCGGGACCGCCCGCGTATTCGCCCCAGCCGTCCCGGCGGACCCGGGCGAGCTGGCCGGTGCGTACCAGCACGATGTCCCCGCGTCCCACGGCCACGCCGTGGGCCTCGGAGGTTGCGGTGAGATGCTCCTCGGTGACGGCGAACCCGTCGGGCAGCTCGCCGTCCTCGCCGATCACCCGGCCCACGTCGAGCAGGACACCGCGTCCGGCCACGTGCGGGGCCATGTGCTCGATGCCGGTGACCAGGTCGCCGTCGGAAGTGACGACCTTCTCGGCCGGGCGGCCGTTCCACGCCCTGCCATGGTCGAAGATGTGCCCGAGCCCGTCCCACTGGGTGGAACACTGCAGCGGCATCGCGATCACGTCGTCGGCGCCGCCGATGCCGTGCGGCAGGCCCTGGCTGCCGAGCGCGGCGTCGGTGCCGGTGTCCAGCATGGTGTGCACCGGGTTGGTGCGCCGCCGCCAGCCCTTCTGCGGGCCGTTGATGTCGAACCGCTGGGACAGCGAGAAGCTGACACCCCGCCGGACGAGCGCGGCGCCCTCGCGGCGCTTGGCCCCGTCGAGGAAGTTGAGGGTGCCGAGCACGTCGTCCCCGCCCCAGCGGCCCCAGTTGGAGCACGCCTCGGCGGTGCGGGCGATCGTGCCCTCGGGGTCGTGGCGGTCCAGGATCACGACACCGCCTCCGCGACGCAGCGGGTGCGCTGGGCGCCGAGCCCGGTGACGGAGCCGTCCATGACGTCGCCGTCGCGCAGCAGCCGGCCCCAGCGCATCCCGTTGCCGGCCGGGCTGCCGGTGAGCACCAGGTCACCGGGCAGGAGACGGGCGGTCTGCGAGGCGTAGGCGACCATCCGCGCCACGTTGAAGATCATGTCCTTGGTGGACTCGTCCTGCATGGTCTGGCCGTTGAGCTTCAGCGTCAGCCGCAGGTCGTCGGGGTCCGCGATCGACTCGGCGGGCACGATCCACGGGCCGAGCGGGGTGAACCCGGGTGCGTTCTTGCTGCGCAGCCAGTCGGTGCCGATCTGCGGCATGTCCCGGCGGAAGACGGTCGCGCGGTCGGTCAGGTCGTTGGCGATCGTGTAACCGGCGACGTACTCCAACGCCGTCTCCACGGAGACCTGATGGGCGGGCCGGCCGATCACGGCCGCCAGCTCCAGCTCCCAGTCGGGCTTCTCGGCCCGGGCGGGCAGCACGACGTCGTCGTACGGGCCGGTGATCGCGCTCGGCAGACCGATGAAGACGTACGGCAGGTCCTCCGCCGCCCGGCGGTCCATGATCTCCGCGGCCTCGGCGCGCCGCTCCTCCTCGGACCGGTCGTCGTCCGGGGCGCGGTGGGCCACGTGCAGGTCGACGACGTGCTGCCGGTAGTTCGCCCCCGACTGGAGCACCTGGCGGGGCTCGACCGGCGCGTGCACCCGGAAGTCCGCCAGCGGCCTGTGCTCCGGACCGCCGTCACCCGCCAGCGTCCGCAGCCGCGGCAGTGCCGGCTCCCAGCTCTCCAGGATGCTCCGGGTGGTCAACCGGTCGTCGCCGAAGGCGACGCGCAGGTCGAGTACCCGGGCGTCGGGAGTGACGAGGGCGGGGAAGGCCGGCCCGTCCGGGGCCGACAGCGTGCCGAGGGCGAAAGAGCCTGCGAACAGCGCGGACGAGGGTGCAGGTTTCACGGACATGTCCTCCTGATTGCGGTGCGACTAATCTGGACCCGCCACCCACGATCAGGGAAATAGATTCTGTGGATGACCGGCATCCACCGTGTCAATTAGTCCTGGTCGGTGCCGTACGACAAGGGGAAGCCCCGTGAACCTGGCCCGTCTGGACCTCAACCTCGTCGTCGCCCTGCGCGCCCTGCTGGAGGAGCGCAACGTCACGCGCGCCGGGCAGCGGGTCGGGCTCAGCCAGCCCGCCATGAGCGCGGCCCTGGCCCGGCTGCGCCGCCACTTCGACGACGACCTGCTCGCCCGCGTCGGCGGCCACTACGAACTCACCGCCCTCGGCCAGGTCCTCCTCGACCGCACCTCCACCGCCTACGACCTGCTGGAACGCCTCTTCGCCAGCCAGGCCGACTTCGACCCGGCCAAGGAGAGCCGCGAGTTCAGGCTGATCGCCTCCGACTACGCCGTCGCCGTCTTCGGCACCGAACTCGCCCGTGTCGTGCACGAGGAGGCACCCGGCATCCGGCTGCGCTTCGCGCAGACCCCGACCACCGTGGTCGACGACACGGCCACGCTGCTGAGCGCCACCGACGGCCTGCTCATGCCGCACGGCGTCATCAGCGACTTCCCCGCCACCGACCTCTACGAGGACCGCTGGGTGTTCCTCGTCGCCGACGGCCATCCCAGCGTCGACGACCGGCTCACCCGCCACGACCTGGCCCGGCTGCCGTGGGTCACCTACCAGCGCACCTACGACGCCCCGGCGGTGCGCCAGCTCGGCATGCTCGGCGTCGAACCGCGCGTCGAGGTCTCCGTCGACAGCTTCCAGTTGCTGCCCCTGCTGGTGGCCGGCACCCGGCGCATCGCCCTGGTCCAGGCCCGCCTCGCCCGCCTCCTCGCACCACTCGCCGCCGTACGCGTCATGGAGCCGCCGTACGAGGCGGTCCCGCTGCGGGAGGCCCTGTGGTGGCACCCGGTGCACACGCACGACGCGGCCCACATCTGGCTGCGTGAGACCGCCGCGCGGGTCGGCAGACGCCTGGCCGACGTACCCGAGGTGTGATCGCGGTCCGATGGGCGGGGCCGGCGTCCGGACGGTGTGTCCGGGCACCCGCCCCCGGGGGCTCGCGGTAGGCCGTCACCGGCACCATCCACGGCTTGGATCGACGCCATCCGAAAAGCGGATCGCCACAGGGGTGGGCAGGCCGGTGCCCGGCCCGCATAGTCGTGGCACGTCACGCGCCCATGCGCCGAGGTTTCCTGCACAGCCGGAACCGTCCGCTCCGAGGCGCCACCTTCCCGCCGCACGTCCTGGAGCGCCGCCGTGCCCGTTGCTGCTGCCCCGCCCGCCCCTGACCGCGGTGACGCCCCCACCGTGCAGGGCCGGCTGCCCGCCGTCCTGCTGATGGCCGGCAGCTGCCTGCTGACCGTGTTCGGAGCGGTCGTCCTCCACCCCGTGCCGGTGGAGCCGGCGTTCCTCCTCGACGATCCGGGCGTGGACTCCACCGGGGTGATCGGGGTGGTCACGGCGGTCGCCGGCACAGCCACCGTGCTCGGCTCCGTCCTCTTCACCCGCTCCCCGACCGGCCGCGACGCCGGCTGCCGGCCCTCTTCCTGCTGTGTGCCGTCGGCTTCCTCGTCATGGGCCTGGCCGACAGCCTGCCCCTGCCGATCGCGGGGGCCGTGGTGAACTGCGTGGGTACGGGGCTGCTCCTGCCGTCGCTGCTGACGCCGGCCATGTCCCGGCTCGACTTCGCCGACCGGGGACCGAGGGAATCGCGGCAGGTACATGCCGGCCCGTGGTTCAACGGGCCCGTGGGGCCGTGGTGCTGCCGCGCTCCACCAGTCGCGGCGTCATCGTCGTCCGCATGGCCCGGTCCCGCCGGCCTTCCACGCGTTCGATGAGCATGCGGGCGGCGGCGGTGCCCATGGTGTGGCCGGCCTGGTCGACGCTCGTGAGCTGGACGGGGGCGAGGGCGGCCAGCGCGGTGTTGTTGTAGCCGACGAGCGACAGGTCGTCCGGGATGCGCAGGCCCAGTTCGTGGGCCGCCCTGTAGATGCCGAGGGCGGCCACGTCGGCGCCGGTCATGACAGCGGTCGGCGGGCGGTCGGCCGTCAGCAGGGTCATGCCCGCCTTGAAGCCGCCGTCGTCGGAGTACGCGGCGTGGTGCACGCGCGCGTGCTCCGTCAGGCCGTGGCGTTCCATGGCGTCCAGGTAGCCGTCGCTGAGCACGATCTCGGGGGTGCGCTTCCACCGGTTGGCCCTGGTGCCGGGGGCCGACACCAGGGCGATGTCGCGGTGGCCGAGCGAGACGAGGTGGTCGACGACCAGGCCGGCACCGACGTCGTCGGCGTCCACGACCGAATCGTGGCTGTCCGCGGCGTCGTGATGGCCGATGACCACGGTCGGCGTCGACGCGGCCGTGGCGAGTACTTCGTCCCGCGGGGTTCCCGGAGCGATGAGGATCAGCCCGTCCATCTGACGGTCGACCAGGGAACGGATGGTCCTGGCCTGTTCCTCCGGCTCGAATCCGGCCGCACCGATCAGCACCGTGTACTCGCTCTGGCGCAGTTCGTCGCGGATGCCGTCGAGGACGTCCGCGAAGAACGCGTTGCGGACGTTGTCCAGCAGCACTCCGATCGTGTACGTCCGGCCGCGCATGCCACGCGCCGCCGCGTGCGGGCGGTAACCGAGTTCGGCGATGGCCGCCGTGACCTTCTCCCGCATGGCGGGGCTTACGCCGTAGGCGTTGCGCAGCACCTTGGAGACCGCGGCGGTGGACACGCCGGCGTGCCGGGCGACATCGGTGATGGTCACGCGTCTGTTCCGTCTGGGTGCCGCAGCCCGGTCCATCGTCAGCGCTCCGGTTCTCGTAGGTGTAGGTATAAGTGTAACGGTCTACAGGGCGACCCCCTGGTGTCGTCAAGTCCTCTCGTGTGCGAATCCGGCGTTACGCGGCTGTGTCTTGACGGAATCAAGGGCGAAGTGCAGGGTGTTACCCACTCGCCGTAGAGAACGTTTTACACAGTCTCTGCCTGCCTCCCGCCGGGCCTGTTCGTCGCCCCTGGCACCGCACTTCACTCCTCGCTTTTCTCTCCAAGATCCCTGGGAGTCTTCCGTGTCCGTACGTTTGCCCCGTGCCCGTCGTGCGCGCCTGAGCCTGTTCACCGCCGGCACCGCTTCCCTCGCGCTGCTCGCCACCGCCTGCGGCGGCAGCGGCGGGGGCTCCTCGGCCGCGCCCAAGGACTTCAGCCACCTGAGCGTCACCGAGAACACCACCGTCAAGACCGCACTGACCACGATGTCCAAGGGCGCCTGCAAGACGGCGAACGACGCCCTGCCCCTGAAGGTGGAGACCGTTCCGCAGGCGAGCCTGGACCAGAAGCTGCAACTGCTGGCCGGCCAGAACGCGCTGCCGGTGCAGTTCGCGGCGGGCAACGCCCCGGCGCTCACCCAGCAGTTGGCGAAGTCGGGCAAGGTCGCCGACCTGGAGAAGGAGCTCAAGGACCTCGGCGTCCACGACCAGCTGGAGCCGGCCGCCGTGTCCACGATCAAGGCGCTGTACGGCGGCGAGCTGCAGGTGCTGCCGTACGAGTACAACATCGAGGGCATCTTCTACAACAAGAAGCTCTTCCAGGAGAACGGTCTGGGGGTGCCGGGCACCTGGGAGGAGCTGGTGTCGGCCGCGGCGAAGCTTCAGTCGAAGGGCATCCGGCCGTTCTCCGCCTCCGGCCAGCAGGGCTGGCCGCTGACCCGGCTGATCAGCGGTTACCTCTACCGCAGCCTCGGCCCGGACGCGCTGCAGAAGGTCGCCGACGGCAAGGCGAAGCTCACCGATCCCGAGTACGTGAAGGCCGCCGAGGAGATCGCCGAGCTGGGCGAGAAGGGCTACTTCGGCAAGGGTGTCGGCTCCATCGACTACGACACCGCGATGAACGAGTTCCTCGCCGGCAAGGCCGCCATGTTCTACATGGGCAGCTGGGCCCTGGCGAACGTCTCCGACGAGAAGCAGAACAAGGTCGGCACCGAGAACGTCGGCTTCATGCCCTTCCCCGCCGTCGCCGGCGGCAAGGGATCGATCGACCAGTACCCCTCCAACGTCGGCCTCGGCATCACCCTCGGCGCGAAGTCCTTCGACGAGAGGACCGGCGACTGGGTGTCCTGCATCGCGCAGAACTACGGCAGCACCGCGCTGAAGGACCACGGCTCCATCTCCGGCTTCAAGGTCAACACCGAGGTGAAGGACGCCAACGAGGTCACCACCCAGGTCCGCGACACCATCAGCTCCTCGAAGCGGAACGTGCTGTGGTTCGAGGCCCTGTTCAGCACCAGGGCCACCACCGTGTCCCAGACCAACGCGGCGGGCCTGGTCGCCGGAAGCATGAGCCCGAAGCAGTTCATGCAGACCGTTCAGGACGCGCTGGCCGCCCAGTGACCGGCCGGGACGGCTCACGAGTCTCCTCGCGTATCGCCGTGAGCCGCCCCCGCCGCCGACAGCCAGGTCTCTTCAACGGAAACGAACGGGACACCACCCATGCACCGCGTACTCGGTGACCGCAGGGCCGTCGCGCTCCTGCTCGGTCCCGCACTCCTCGTCTACTCGTTGATCATGCTGGTTCCGATGGTGTGGTCGCTCGGGTACTCCTTCACCAAGGGCAACACCATCGACGGCTTCACCGGCAACGGTGTCGCCAACTTCTCCAGACTGCTCGACGACCCGGCCGTCCACGACGCCCTGTGGTTCACCCTCAAGTACGCCGTCGTCGTCACCGCCGGGCAGGTGGTCGCCGGCTACCTGCTGGCGCTGCTGTACGTCTTCTTCCTCAAGCGCGCCTCGGCGCTGATCCGCACGTTGGTGTTCTTCCCCGTGGTGCTGCCCACGGTCGCCGTCGGCCTGCTCTTCCAGAAGTTCTTCCAGGTCGCGCCGCAGACGGGTCCGGTCAACTCCCTGCTGAACGCGGTCGGACTGGAATCCGTCGACTTCTTCGGCGGCGCGGGGAGCGCCTTCTGGGTCCTGGCCGTCATGGACATCTGGCGCTCCATGGGCTTCTACGCCGTCCTGCTCTTCGCCGGCCTGGTCGACATCCCCGACGAGGTCCTCGAGTCCGCCCGCCTGGACGGGGCGACGGGCCTGCGGCTGGTGCGCCACATCGTGCTGCCCCTCTCCCTGCCGGTGCTGATGTCGTCGCTGATCTTCAGCATCAACGGCACCCTGAAGGTCTTCGACTCGATCGTCGCCCTCACCAACGGCGGCCCGGGCAACGGCACCACCCCGCTGACCCTGTACATGTTCCAGACGTCGTTCACCTACAGCGACTACGGCTACGGCAGCACCATCGCCCTGCTGCTGACCGTGGTGTGCCTGCTGGTGAGCCTGGTCGTCTACCGCGTCTCGCGGCGCGACCCCACGGAGGGCTGAGAGCCATGGCCGCCATCGACACACCTGCGAAGCCCTCCGCGAGCCGCCGGAGCCGCATCCCCACCCGGGCGCCTCGTGCCCGGGGAGGCCGCCGCGGAGGCCGCCTGGGGGTGAAGACCGTCGTCGCACTGCTGCTGGTCGTCGAGATCTACCCGCTGATCTGGATGTTCCTGACGTCGCTGAAGTCCAACGACGACTACCTGAACAACTCCACCTGGAGCCTGCCCACGACCTGGGAATGGGGCAACTACACCGAGGCGTGGACCACCGGCAACATCGGCCTGTACGTGCAGAACAGCCTGCTCGCCGTCGTGCCCGCCCTGGCGCTGATGCTGCTGCTCGGCACGGCCGCCGGCTTCGCCCTGCAGATCATGGTGTGGAAGGGCCGCAGCCTCACCCTGCTGGTCTTCCTCGCGGGCATGATGGTGCCGCCGCAGATGATCCTGCTGCCCCTGTTCACGGTGTACTTCCAGACCGGGCTGTCCGGCACCCTGTGGCCGCTGGTCCTCACCTACACCGGCACCGGCCTGCCCCTGACCGTCTTCATGATGGCCACCTACTACCGATCCGTCCCACGGGAGCTGTTCGAGGCGGCCACCATCGACGGCGCCGGCATCCTGCGCGCCTTCTGGACCATCAGCATCCCCATGGTCCGCAACGCCCTGCTCACCGTCGGGCTGGTGCAGTTCTTCTTCATCTGGAACGACCTGCTCATCGCGCTGACCTTCACCAACGACCAGGACCTGCGCACCATCCAGGTCGGCCTGCTCAACTTCACCGGCGACTTCGGCGCCACCCAGTACGGTCCGCTCTTCGCCGCCATCTGCATCAACGTCTTCGGCACCCTCCTGATCTACCTCTTCCTCAACCAGAAGGTCATGAAGGGCCTCACCTCGGGAGCGGTCAAGGGCTGACCACGAGCCCGCCACTTCGCTCGCCCGCTCCCGCACGTGAAAGAAAGGTCCCCCCCTTTGCTGCCCCCTCAGCCCTCCCCGGTGTCCTTCGAACACCTCCCGGACGGACTCGGCATCGGAGTCGCCTCCCCCCGCCTCACCTGGACCCTGCCCGCGGGCACCGGCCGTCAGGAGGCGTACGAGCTGCAACTCGACCGCTCCGGCGACGTCCACCGCACAGGACGGGTCAACAGTGCCGATCAGGTACTGGTGGCCTGGCCCGGTGAGCCGCTGACCTCCCGTGAACACGTGGCCGTCCGCGTCCGTGTCTGGACCCCGGACGCCGGCGAGCCGTCGGCGTGGAGCGAACCGAGCATTGTCGAAGCCGGGCTCCTGGCACCCACCGACTGGCAAGCCGTCCCCGTGGGCGCCGACCGGGACGAGGACCCGGCAGCCGAGCGCCGTCCGGCCCGCGTCCGCAAGGATTTCCGCCTCGACGGGCCCGTCGCCCGCGCCCGCCTCTACGTCACCGCCCACGGCCTGTACGAGGTGGAGATCAACGGGCGCCGCGTCGGTGACGAGGTCCTGGCTCCGGGCTGGACGGTCTACCCGCACCGTCTGCGCTACCGCACCCACGACGTCACCGGCCACCTCACCGACGGCGCCAACACCCTCGGCGCCTGGCTCGGCGACGGCTGGTACCGGGGCAGGTACGGCTTCGACGGCGGCACCCGCAACATCTACGGCACCGACCAGTCGCTCATCGCCCAGCTGGAAGTGACGTACGAAGACGGCACCACCACCGTCCTCGCCACGGACGACAGCTGGAAGGCTGCGCCCGGGCCGATCCTCGCCAGCGGTCTGTACGAGGGGGAGACCTTCGACGCCCGGCTCGACGACCCCTACTGGTCGACCCCGTCCGGGGCCGGAGCGGGGGAGTGGACGTCCGTGCGCACCGGCAGCCGCGACCCGGCCACCCTCGTCGCCCCCCTCGGCCCACCGGTGCGCTGCACCCAGGAGATCACCCCGGTCACCGTCACCCGCACCGACGACGGCCGCCACCTGCTCGACTTCGGCCAGAACCTCGTCGGCCGCCTCCGCGTCACCGTCGACGGCCCACCCGGCACCACCCTCACCCTCCGGCACGCCGAGGTCCTGCAGGACGGCGAACCGGCCACCGGGCCACTGCGCGAGGCGTACTCCGTCGACACGTTGATCCTCTCCGGGCCGGGGCCGCTCACCTGGGAGCCCCGCTTCACCCTCCACGGCTTCCGCTACGCCGAAGTCACCGGCTGGCCGGGCGACTTGACCGCGGACACGGTGACCGCCCGCGTGTACCACACGGACATGCGCCGCACCGGCTGGTTCGAGTGCAGTGACCCGATGGTCAACCGCCTGCACGAGAACGTCGTGTGGAGCATGCGCGGCAACTTCGTCGACATCCCCACCGACTGCCCCCAGCGCGACGAACGCCTCGGCTGGACCGGCGACATCCAGGTCTTCACCCCGACCGCGAGTTACCTCTACGACTGCGTCGGCCTGCTCGACTCCTGGCTCACCGACGTCGGACTGGAACAGCTGCCCGACGGCACGATCCCCTGGTACGTGCCCGTCATCCCGGGCGAGCCGATGTGGACCCCGATTCATCCCGGGGCCGCCTGGGGCGACGTGGTGACCCTCACTCCCTGGATGCTCTACCAGCGTTTCGGCGACCTCGACCTTCTGCGCCGTCACTACCCCATGGCCAGGGCGTGGATCGACCTCGTGGAACGGCTGGCGGGCCCGACCCGCCTGTGGGACACCGGCTTCCAGCTGGGGGACTGGCTCGACCCGGCCGCCCCGCCGGACGATCCGGCCGCCGGCCGCACCGACCGCTACCTCGTCGCCACCGCCTACTTCGCCCACTCCGCCCGCCACCTCGCGCTGGCCGCTGCCGAGTTGGCGGACAGCGCGGATGCAGCGCGGTACGCGGCGCTGGCCGACGAGGTGGCCGACGCCTTCCGACGTCGTTACGTCCTGCCCTCCGGGCGCATGACGAGTGACAGTGCCACCGCCTACGCCGTCGCCATCGCCTTCGGCCTGCTGACACCGAAGCAGCGGCAGGCGGCCGGCGATCGCCTGGCCCGGCTGATCGCCGAGGACGACGCCCGCATCGCCACCGGCTTCGTGGGCACCCCGCTCATCTGCGACGCCCTCACCGGCACCGGCCACCTCGACGTCGCCTACCGCCTGCTCCTTCAGACCGAGTGCCCTTCGTGGCTGTACCCCGTGACGATGGGCGCCACCACCGTCTGGGAGCGCTGGGACAGCATGCGCCCCGACGGCACCCTCAACCCGGGCGGCATGACCTCCTTCAACCACTACGCCCTCGGTGCCGTCGCCGACTGGCTGCACCGCGTCGTCGGCGGCATCACCGCCACCGCGCCCGGCTACCGCGGCATCGCCTTCCGGCCGCGCCCCGGTGGCGGCATCACCTGGGCCCGCACCCGCCACGACACGCCCTACGGAACGGCGTCGCTGTCCTGGGAACTCCGGGCCACCGGGCTGACGGCCCGTATCACGGTGCCGGAAGGCTGCACGGCCACCGCCGAACTCCCCGGCTGCGCTCCGGTCGCTCTGGGGCCGGGCGAGCACGTCCTGGACACGGCGGAACTCGCCACAGAGGCTGCCTGAGCGGCCATCCGACCCGGCAGCAGAGCCCGGCGCACGACTGAAATGCGCCGGGCTCTGCTGTTTTCAAGACGAGTGCGGGAGCTTCCGTATTCGTCCAGCGAATGGTTCCCATCCGTCGCGCTGATAAGGGAGTGCTCCACGCGATTATTCAATTGAAATTTCAGATCGTCTTTCAATTCGGATCCGCTGATATTCCCTGGTCATGGGGGTTGTGAAGGAAAGTGTCGTACGAGGGTTGACCTGAGGAACAACAAGCCATAGTTTCCCGTTCGTTGGATGAAGCACTTCGCGAGACGGTGTCAACGGACGCTGAAATCGTTGCCGTGGGACGCGGCGGCTGTTGTCTCGAAAGAAGTGAAATGAAGGGCGCGCCTTTTTGGGTGCGCACCGTGCGTCACCGTCCTCGGATTCCCATCAAACTGAGGCCGGCCGTGGACCTGACCCCTCGGTCGGCCTCGCCTCCCCCCACCCCCGCGGCGGCGCGTCGAGCAGCCGTCCTTTCCGTCCGGAGAGCCGCTGTGAACAGACGAACGTTCCTCTCTGCCGCCACCTTCACCGCCCTGGCCGTGAGCATGACGCCGGCCATGGGCGACCAGGCGGTCGCCGCCTCCGGCGCCGCCTCGCAGGACCGGGCGGACGCGATGCTCGCCCGGATGACGGCCGCCGAGAAGGAGGCCCTCGTCCGGTGCGACTTCGCCGCCGTCGCCCCCCTGGGCATCCCGGCGCTCACCATGGTCGACGCCTCGGCGGGGCTGCGGGGCGAGAAGGGCGTGACCGCCTTCCCCGTGCCCGCGGCACAGGCGGCGACCTTCGACGAAGACCTCATGGGCCGTATCGGGCGGGCCGTCGGTGCGGAAGGTCGCGCCAAGGGCTACAACAACCTTCTCGGCCCCACCGTCGACCTGACCCGCACCTGGCGCTTCGGTCGTCAGGCCGAAGCCATGGGGGAGGACCCGCTGCTGGCCGGCCGACTGGGCGCGGCCCTCACCGTCGCCATGCAGAACCGGCATGTGGCGGCCACCGTCAAGCACTTCGCCGCCTACACCCAGGAAGCCAACCGCTTCTTCACCGACACCGAGGTCTCCGACCGCGCTCTGCACGAGATCTACGAGGCGCCCTTCCGCCGCGTCGTCGCCGCCGCGCCGACCACGTCGGTGATGATGGCCTACCCGAAGATCAACGGCATTTTCGCCACCCAGAACCCCGCCCTGTTCGACGACCTGAAGAAGAACATCGGCCTCCAGGGTCACACCGTGCCCGACTTCTGGGCCGGCGACGACCAAGTCGCCGCCGCCCGCGCCGGAATGGACCTCGCCGGCCTCGGACCCGGCGCCGTCAACATTCCCGCGGGCTCCCTCACCGGCGGCGCGATACCGGCCGCGCGGCTCGACGACGCCGCCCGCCGCATCCTCGTCACCATGTACGCGAACGGCCTCTTCGACCATCCTCTCCCCACACCGGCCGGCAACGTCAGCACCGAGGAACACAAGAACCTCGCCCACGAGACCGCGGTCGCCTCCACGGTGCTGCTCGCCAACCGTTCCTCGGCGCTGCCGCTTCCCGCGTCACTGAAGACTCTGGCCGTCGTCGGCCCCGCCGGTACCGACACCCTCACCGGCGTGGCCGGCTCCACCTACGTCGACCCCGGCACCTGGACCACCCCCCTGGAGGCGATCCGCACGCGGGCCGGTGGCTCCGTCGCGGTCACCCACGCCCAGGGCACCAAGGGCGACGTCCCCCTCACCACGATCCCCTCGGGCGCCCTGCGCACCGCCACCGGGGCGGCCGGGCTGACCGGCACCTACTACGCGGGAGCCGACGCCACCGGCACACCGGTCACGACCCGGACCGACCCGACCGTCGACTTCACCACCGCACCGGTCGAGGGACTGCCCGCGGTGTGGTCGGCGAAGTGGACCGGCACCCTGCTCCCGACCACCACCGGCCTGCACCGCTTCTCCCTGCTGCCCGCCGGAACCACGTCACTGAAGATCAACGGAGGGACCGTCGTCTCCGGCACCCGGCAGATGCGCCGCTTCTTCCTCGGCCCCTACGACTATCCGCTCCAGGGCACCGCCGAACTGACCGCAGGCCAGGCCGCCACCGTCGAACTCACCTACACCAACGCCACCGCGGAGCCCGGCACCTGCGGCCTCACCCTCGGCTGGCAACCCGACTCCCTCATCCCCGCCGCGGTGGCGGCGGCCCGGGCGGCCGACGCGGCCGTCGTCTTCGTCAACCGGGTCGCCGGCGAAGCCATGGACCACGAGCGGCTCGAACTGCCCGGCGACCAGGACCGGCTCATCACCGCCGTCGCGGCCGCCAACCCGCGCACCGTCGTCGTCCTCAACACCGACGGTCCCGTCGCCACCCCCTGGCTGGAGGACGTGGAAGCCGTCATCCAGGCGTGGTACGGCGGCCGCGGCGCGGGTACCGCCGTGGCCGCCGTCCTCTTCGGCGACAGCGACCCCGCCGGCCGCCTCCCGGTCACCTTCCCCGCCGACGCCGCCCAGGGACCGGGCACCACCCCCGCCACCTACCCCGGCACCGACGGCACCGTCTCCTACGACGAGGGCATCGCCGTCGGCCACCGCTACTGGGACAGCAAGGGACAGCAGCCCCGCTTCCCCTTCGGCCACGGCCTGTCCTACACCACCTTCACCCACGGTTCCCTCGAAGCCGCCTACGACCCTGCGGCCGGGAACGTCACCCTCGCCGTCACCGTCACCAACACCGGCCGGCGCCGGGGCACCGAAGTCGTACAGGTGTACGCCACGCTGCCGAGCGCGGCAGCGGCGGAACCACGCCGCCTGGTCGCCTTCCGGAAGATCACGCTCCCGCCGGCGGGAGCCGAACGGCTCCGTCTCACCATCCCCGCGCAGGACCTCACCGTCCGGAAGCCGGACACCTGGACCCTCGTACCCGGGCGCTACACCTTCGCGACGGCGCGTTCGTCCCGCACCTTCACAGCACGGCGGACCCTGACCATCGGCTGACCCCCTCGGCGCCTTCCGTGTGACGCCCCCGCCGGTGCGGGGGCGTCACACGGACCGTACGCCGCTGTCCACCGGCCGGCCGACGCCGGCGGTGAGCCGCCAACACCCTGTCGATCATCGTTCGGAGCCCGTTCGTGCAGGTACCTCACGCCTCTCCCGCTCAGCCCTCGCACTCATCCTCGCAACCGCCCTGCCGGTCGGCTGCTCCCTCCCCGGCGCGCCGCCCGCACGCGAAGCCGACGGCGCTGCCGGTCGCATACAGGTGACATGACGGGGCAGACGTCTGTCCATCAGCCAATCGAGCAACCAAGGGAGCCGGTCGTGATAGTCGTCGGCATTGTGGGTGTATGTGTCGTCCTGGCCGTGCTGGCCTTCCTCGTCCCCCGTATCTCCCGCCACCCCGAACGCGGCACGCAGCGTTCGCTGGGCGCAGGTGCGCGCGTCGGCGGTAAGGCGCCCGGCATCTTCGGCAGGCTCTTCAGCAAGCCGTTCCACACCAGTTCACGCGCTGTGGGCCGCAGCGGCGCGGCCGGCCGCCGCACCCGGGGCCGACTGCCCTTCTGACCCGGTCCGTCCGATCCGCACGGTTCCAGTGGTCCTGTGAGGCGCAGGGGGTTCGCGAAGGTGCCGGCGGCGCGGGCCGCCCGGGAGGCGGCGGAGAATGCCGCCGGGACGGCGTACGCCGACGCGGTGTCGGCGTACGCCGTCCTGGAGCGGGACGAGTCGGGGGAGGCGGTCCGCGCGGTCACTTCGGGTCGCGGTTGAACACCGCCTTCGACCAGCGGTAACCGAGCGCCGCCAGGCCCAGGCACCAGACGATGGTGATCCAGCCGTTGTTGCCGATCCCGGTGCCGAGCAGCAGTCCCCGCAGGGTCTCGATGGCCGGGGTGAAGGGCTGGTACTCGGCGATGGGCCGGAACCAGCCCGGCATCGCGTCGACCGGGACGAAGGCGCTGGAGATGAGCGGGAGGAAGATCAGCGGCAGTGCGTTGTTGCTGGCCGCCTCGGCATTCGGGCTGACCATGCCCATCCCGACCGCGATCCAGGTGAACGCCAGGGCGAACAGCGTGAGCAGCCCGAACGCCGCGACCCACTCCAGGGCCGTGGCGTCCGTGGACCGGAAGCCGATGGCCACGCCGACGGCACCGACGAGAACCACGCTGATGACCGACTGCAGCACGCTGCCGATGACGTGTCCGACGAGCACGGAACCGCGGTGGATCGCCATCGTGCGGAAGCGGGCGATGATGCCCTCGGTCATGTCGTTGGAGACGGACACCGCGGTGCCGACCAGGGTGCCGCCGATGGTCATCAGCAGGATGCCCGGGACGAGATACGCGACGTACTCCGAGCGGTCGGCGCCGCCGCCGCCGATGCCCGCGCTCATCACGTCGCCGAAGACATAGACGAACAGCAGCAGCAGGACGATCGGCGTGAGCAGCAGGTTCAGGGTGAGGGACGGGTAGCGGCGCGCGTGCAGGAGGTTGCGTCGCAGCATCGTGGACGAGTCGCGCACGGCGAGGGAGAGAGAGCTCATCGGGCAGTCTCCTTGGGCTGGTTCGGCCGGGTGGGCACGTTGGATCCGGTCAGGGCGAAGAACACGTCGTTGAGGTCGGGGGTGTGCACGGTCAGCTCGTCCGCCTCGATGCCGGCCGAGTCCAGCCGGTCGAGGATGGAGCGCAGTTCGCGCTGGCTGCCGTCGCTGGGGATCTGCAGCGCCAGTGCCTCGTCGTCCCCGCCGGCCTCGCGCAGGGCGGCGGCGGCGGACCGGTACGCCTCCGGGTCGGTGAACCGCAGCCGGACGTGTCCGCCGGGGACGATCCGCTTCAGCTCGTCGGCGCTGCCCTCGGCGGCGATCCTGCCGTCGTTCAGCACCGCGATGCGGTCGGCGAGCTCGTCGGCTTCCTCCAGGTACTGGGTGGTGAGGAAGACGGTGACGCCGTCGGAGACGAGCTCACGGATGATGCCCCACATGGTGTGGCGGCTGCGCGGGTCGAGGCCGGTGGTCGGCTCGTCGAGGAAGATGATCCGCGGTCCGCCGACCAGGGTCATGGCGATGTCGAGGCGGCGCTTCATGCCGCCCGAGTAGCTCTGGGCGGGCTTCCTCGCGGCGTCGACGAGGCCGAACCGCTCCAGCAGCTCGGCGGTGACCCGCCGGCCCTCGCGCTTGGACAGGTGGTGCAGGTCCGCCATGAGGAGCATGTTCTCCTCGCCGGTGATCAGGCCGTCGACGGCGGAGAACTGCCCGGTGACGCCGATCGCGGCACGTACCCCGTCCGGTGACGTGGCGACGTCGTGCCCCGCGACCTGGGCCTGCCCGCCGTCTGCGGTGATGAGCGTGGAGAGGATCTTCACGGCGGTGGTCTTGCCGGCGCCGTTCGGGCCGAGCAGCGCGAACACGGACCCGGCCGGGATGCGCAGGTCGATGCCGTCGAGCACGGTCTTGTCGCCGTACGACTTGCGCAGGCCGACCGTGGAGACGGCGGCCGGCGACGGGTGACCGTCGCTCTGCATGGGCATGACAGATGAAGGCATGGGGCCCTCCGTTTGGAAGCCGAAGTGGGTGGGAGGTGCGGCCGGTCGCGGGTGTGGGGCTCAGACCTTGGCGCGGCGGATGTCGATGTTGCCGTGCCGGGTCCGGGCGCGGACCTCGACGGTGTCCTCGGTGTCCTTCGGGGACTCGGACGCGGTGAGCGTGTTGCGTACCTGGCCGGAGCCCGAGCCGACGTCCAGCCAGGCGGCCGTGCCCTCGCGGACGCCGACCTCGATGGCACCGGAGGAGGTCTCCAACTGGACGGTTCCGCGAGCCACTTCACCCACCCGCAGGGTGCCGTGGGCGGTGGTGGCGGTGACCGAGTCCTCGGCGCGCCGGATCTCGATGTCGCCGTTGGCGCCCCTCACCCGCAGCGCGCCGATCGCGGCGCCGACGGTCGTGGTGCCGTGCGAGTTCTTCAGGACGGCGGGGCCGTCGACGAGGCCGACGCGCAGGCTGCCGGAGCTGGTGGCGATCTCGGCCATGCCCTCGACCCGCTCCACGGTGATCGAGCCGTGCGACGCGGTCAGCTGCAGCGGGCCGGTCGCATCGAGGCGGACGTCCCCGGACGAGACCTTCACGCGGACCTCGCCGAGACGCCCCTCGCCGAGCACCTGGACCCAGGCGCCGGTCATGTCGACGCGCGAGCCGGTGGGCAGTTCGACCGTCACGTCGACGGTTCCGGTGCGGCCGAACAGGCCGGCCTTGGGCGTCCTGACGGTCAGAACGCCGTTCGCGTACGTGACCTCGGTCTGGTCGGCCGTCCGCACGTCCTGGTCCTTCTTCGGGTCGCGGGGCCGTACCTCGACGACGGTGTCGAGGCGGTCGTTCGCGGTGAACTGGATGGAACCGGCCTCCACGCGTGCCGTGGCCGAGATCGCTTCGGGAGTGTCGAAAGAAGGCATGGCTGTCCCGTCCTCTTGGGTCTTCAGGTCGTCCCCGCTGGTGGGGCGTGGTGTGAGTGAAGTGGTTCGGGTGGAGTGGTGCGGGCGGGGTGCGGTCAGCGCACCCAGCCCGTGAAGCTCTGTCCGACGGTCCGGGTCTTCTCCGCCGTGCGCGGCCGGGTGCCGCCGTCGACCGCGGCCGACACGGCGCGCACCAGCCACGCGTTGACCGACAGGCCCTCGCGGGTCGCGGCCTCCTCGGCGCGGGCCTTGAGGTGGGCTGGCAGACGCAGGTTGACGCGGGCGGTGCCGCCCTCGTCGCCGTCGGCCGGGACCGGGGTCCCGAGTAGTTCGACGGGTGCGGCCGGCTGCGCGGGGGCGCCACTGTCGGTGGGCGGCAGAGTCACCACGAAGTCGGGGTCGAGCCCGCGCAGCCGTACGTCGACCGAGCCGGGGGCGAGTTCGCGGGTGATCTCGTCCGTCGCGGCGGAGAGCACGTTGAGCATGGCCAGCCGGGTCGCCGACTCCAGGGGCGCGGTGAGCCTCTCGGCCAGCTCGCGGGCTTCGTCGCCGCCGGCTTCGGCAGCCACCGCGAGTTCGCGGCGGAGGGCGTCGACATACGGGGTGAGGTCCATGGCGCCACTATGGCACCGTAGTGGTGCCATGTGCAAGCCCGAACGGTGCCTTGTGTGGGGGCAAGTTCAAAGATGGTCGCTCTACCTGCGGAAACGCGAAGAGGGTGGCTCGATTCACGGTGGCGCCATGCCCGCTCGTGGGCTCTTGGGGGACGCGGAGTGGTGCCAGGTGACACCGGATGGCACCATCCGGTGCCATGTGGTGCCGCATGCCGGGTCAGCGTAGAAGCAGTTGGACGATGGCGACGGTGCCGACCACGACGATGAAGATCCGCAGGATGCGCGGGGGGAGCCGCCGCCCGACCTTCGCGCCCACCTGGCCGCCGATCGCCGAGCCCACGGCGATGAGCAGGACGGCGGTCCAGTCGAAGTCGGCGACGAACAGGAAGAACAGGGCCGCGATGCTGTTCACGACGGCGGCGAGGACGTTCTTGACGGCGTTCAGACGCTGGAGGGTGTCGTCGAGCAGCATGCCCATCAGGGAGAGGTAGATGATCCCCTGGGCGGCCGTGAAATAGCCGCCGTAGACGCTGGCGAGCAGGAGTCCGCCGAAGAGGAGGGGGCCGCCGTCGCTCCTGGTGACCGCGCCCGTGCGCGCACGGCGGCGCTGGACACGGGCGGAGACACGGGGCTGGAGCACGACGAGGACCAGCGCGAGCGCGACCAGCACGGGGACGATCGTCTCGAAGGCGGTCGCGGGGAGCGTGAGCAGCAGCATCGCCCCGGCGAGTCCGCCGACCGCCGCGGCCACGCCGAGCCGCAGGACGAGACGGCGCTGGCCCTTGAGCTCCGCCCGGTAACCTATGGCGCCGCTGACGGAACCGGGGATCAGCCCGAGGGCGTTGGACACGGTGGCGGTCACCGGGGGCAGCCCGGTGGCGAGCAGGACGGGAAACGTGATCAGCGTGCCCGAGCCGACGACGGTGTTGATGGTGCCGGCGCCGATTCCGGCGGCGAAGACCGCCAGCGCCTCCCAGATGGACAAGGCCATCTCCTTCGGGGTTCGGTGAGTCGCCTCCCCGCCATGAAGGTCGGGGGGCCACCACCGATCATGCACGAAGGGGGTGAATGTCCGGGCGGCCGGGGCATCACATGGTCATGTCACCCGGTCCCCGGGTCGGAGGCCGGCCGTGTGGTCGGGGACGTACGTCTGGAGATCGCGGGGCGGACGCTGGTAGCCGGTGGACGGCGGGCGCTCCGGCAGCTCGATGACCGGCGGCTCCACCTCCTGGTAGGGCACCGTGCCCAGCAGGTGGGCGATCATGTTCAGCCGCGCGCGGCGCTTGTCGTCGCTCTCCACGATGTACCACGGTGCCTCGGTGATGTCGGTGTGCACCAGCATCGCGTCCTTGGCCCGGGAGTACGCCTCCCAGTTGGTGATCGACTCGAGGTCCATCGGCGACAGCTTCCAGCGGCGCAGCGGATCCTCCAGCCGCTTGCGAAACCGTGTCTCCTGCTCGGTGTCGCTCACCGAGAACCAGTACTTGCGCAGCAGGATCCCGTCCTCCACCAGCATCCGCTCGAAGATCGGACACTGGCGCAGAAAGCGCTGGTACTCCTCCTTCGTGCAGAAGTCCATGACCCGCTCGACGCCGGCGCGGTTGTACCAGGACCGGTCGAACAGCACGATCTCGCCGGCGGCCGGCAGATGCTCGACGTAGCGCTGGAAGTACCACTGGGTGCGCTGGCGCTCGGTCGGCCTGGGCAGGGCCGCGATCCGTGCCACGCGCGGGTTGAGGTGCTCCGTGACCCGCTTGATGGTGCCGCCCTTGCCCGCGGCGTCCCGGCCCTCGAAGACGACGACCAGCCGGGCCCCCTCCGCCCGCACCCACTCCTGGAGCTTCACCAGCTCCGTCTGCAGCCGCAGCAGCTCGCTCTCGTACGCCGCACGGGACAGCTTCGTCACCTTCTTGCCGGCCATGCCGCCGCCTCCACCGCCCGGTGACCCGAGCCGTCGGCGGCCGGGTCACTCTGCCCAAGGTCTCCAAGGTCTCCAAGGTCTCCAAGGTCGAACACCCGGACGCCACCGTACTGACCGGCGAGGATCCGCGCATCCGGCGCGGCGGCGGCAACCGGGCGGCCGGCGCGGCGGCGGTAGACCACGTACGGGCGGACGAGGTAGCCGACCGGCGCGCTCCACACGTGCACCAGGCGGGTGAACGGCCAGACCGCGAAGAGCGGGCAGGCGGTCGGCGCGTGGAGCTGGAACAGCAGCGGGGCGTCGGCGATCGCCTCGGGCTTCGGAGTGAGGGCGAACAGGCCGCGGAACCAGACGGAGACGATGGAGCGGTAGTCGTAGCCCTCGCCGAGGACGTTGTGCGGTGACCGCCCGGGCAGGCCCATGAATGTGGCGCGCATCACGTCACCTCGATTGAGTCGGGCACCGGGACAATGTCCGTACCACCACGTGACGCTCGAGATCCGGATGTGAGGATGAGTCCGCCATGACCAGTGGGTGGTGTTCTCGCACGGTACGGGCAGCGGTGTTCGCGGCTGTCTGTGTGCTGCTCGCCGCCCTCGGCCACGTCCTGATGTCGAAGACCGCGGTGCCCTGGTGGGCCCTGGCGGCAGGGGCGGCGGCGACCGGCGTCACGGCCTGGCTCCTGGCCGGCCGCGAGCGCGGGCCGTGGCCGGTCGGCTCCGTCGCGGTGGCCGCGCAGACCGCCCTGCACACCTTGTTCGCCTTCGCCCAGGCACTCGTCCACCCGGACCCGTCGGACGGAGGCTCGCTGCTCGAGCGCGGACTGGGCAGCCTGCTGATGCGCCCGCACGCCGCGCCCCAGTCCATGGGTGACGGTATGGGGGGCGGCGGGGCCGGGGGCGGGACGGCTGGCACCCCGCATGTCGCGTACTTTGACCACGCCGCCCACGCCGCCCACTCCATGGCCACGGACGGCATGTCGTCGACCGGGATGCTGGCCGCCCACCTGCTGGCCGCGCTGGTGTGCGCCCTCTGGCTCGCACACGGCGAACGCGCGGCGTTCCGTATCCTGCGCGCCTTCGCCGGCCGGCTGCTCGCGCCGCTGCGTGGACTGCTGCCGCGGTTGCCCGCGCCGCCGGACCGCCCACGCGTCCGCGCGCGCCGCGCCGGCCGGGACCGGATGCCGCGCCGGCTCCTCCTCACCCACGCGATCGCCACTAGGGGTCCGCCCGCCGGGGTCGCTGTCGTCTGACGACAGCCGGTTCCCCGAGGCATCCCGGAGCCCGGCGCGGACCGACGGATCGACGCGCACTCGCGCAGTCGGGCCGTCGGCCGCCGGTGTTCCCCGCCCCGGGCACCGGCCGGGCGCTTCCGTGCCCGGCCGTCACCCCACCCCTCACCGGCACCGCCGCGTCGCACCCGTCGGGTCGTCGTGCCTGCCGCGCCGGTCGCACCGCTCGCGCGCACAGCGTCACGCGGATACGGCCACGCCGTACCGCTGCCCGCGTACGCCGAGGGCGCGACGCGCCGACGCGGATTCGGCTGCCGGTGCCGGAACTCCCGGAAGGACAGTCGCAGGTGAGCACTGTTGCCCTGCTTCCCCCACGGAAACAGCAGAAAGAGGAGTCGATCACCGCCTGGGCGCTCGCCGCCCGCAACGGAGACGCCGAGGCCGTGGAGCTCTTCGTCCGCGCCCTGCACCCGGACGTCCGCCGCTACGTGACGTTCCTCGGCGCCGACCCGCAGAGCGCCGACGACCTGGCCCAGGACACGTTCCTGCGGGCCCTGAGCAGCCTGCACCGGTTCGAGGGCCGCTCGTCGGCCCGTACCTGGCTGCTGGCGATCGCCCGCCGGGCCGTGATCGACGGCATTCGCCACAGCTCCACCCGTCCCCGCCTGTCGGACGCGGCGGACTGGGAGGCGGTCGCCGAACGCAACCAGCCGTGCGACCTGCCGGGCTTCGACGACGGTGTCGTCCTCGCGGAGCTGCTGGACGCGCTCCCCGACGACCGGCGGGAGGCGTTCGTCCTCACGCAGATGCTCGGTCTCCCCTACGCGGAGGCCGCCCTCGTCACCGGCTGCCCGATCGGCACGGTGCGCTCACGGGTCGCCCGCGCCCGCGTCTCGTTGATGCGGTGGCTGGACGAGGCCGACGACGGGTGACGGCCTTCCTCCGGCCGGGCGGCGACACGGTGCCCGGCCGGAGGAAGGCCGGGCAGTAGCCTGGGCCGTCGGTCCAGTGGCTGACGACGCCCCGGAGGCAACGCGTGACGACCACCACCCCGCCGGTCACCCTCGACGACGTGCGTGCCGCCGCCGCACGCCTCGAGGGCGTGGCCCATCGCACACCGGTCCTGCGCTCCCGCACCCTGGACGCGCTCGTCGGCGCCGAAGTCCACCTGAAGTGCGAGAACTTCCAGCGCGTGGGCGCCTTCAAGTTCCGTGGTGCCTACCATGCGGCCTCCCGCCTCACCTCCGAGCAGTTGTCCCGGGGCATCGCCGCCTACTCTTCCGGCAACCACGCCCAAGCCGTCGCCCTGGCCGCGAGGGAACTCGGCACCACCGCTGTCATCGTCATGCCCGAGGACGCCCCGCCGTCGAAGCGGGCGGCCACCGAGGCGTACGGCGCGGAGATCGTCACCTACGACCGGTACACCGGCGATCGGGTGGCCGTCGCCGAAGCCCTGGCCGCGGAGCGCGGGCTGGCACTCATCCCGCCCTACGAGCATCCGCACGTCATCGCGGGTCAGGGCACGGCGGCCCTCGAACTCCTCGAGGAGATCGGAGAGCCGGACATGCTGCTCGCACCGGTCGGTGGCGGTGGACTGATCGCCGGAAGCGCCACCGCGGTCAAGGGCCTGTACCCCGGGGCGCGGGTGACCGGCGTCGAACCGGAGGCAGGCGACGACACCAAGCGCTCCCTGGAGGCGGGACACCGGGTGAGCATCCCGGTCCCGCGCACCATCGCCGACGGCCAGGCACTGCACACGCCGGGTGAACTGACGTTCTCCGTCAACCAGAGGCTCCTGGACGGGATCGTCCTCGTCGGTGACGACGAGATCAGGCACGCCATGCGGTTCGCCTTCGAGCGGCTGAAGATCGTCCTCGAGCCGAGCGGCGCCACTCCCTTGGCAGCGCTCCTGGCCGGCCGTGCCGGCCGCCTCCCGGGCAAGATCGGAGTGATCCTCTCCGGCGGCAACATCGACGCCGCGCGCTTCGCCCTCCTCTGCGGCCCCGGCACCTAGGCGGTCTCCAGCAACTCCTTGAGCCGTGCCAGGTCGGCGGCGACCATGCGGGCGTCCCGCTCGAACGCGGCGTCGCTCGTCCCCGGCTGCCGGCGGAGGGTGAACACCACCTCACTCCCCGAACCGTCGACGAGCACGCGGACCGGGTTGTGGACGGTCTCCCCGGAAGGCAGCGTGACGTCGTGGTCGAGTACCCCCCACTCGTTGCGTGGTGCGAAGGCGATCACGACCCGGCCCATGGGGGAGGACTCCGCGACCCATTGGCCCTTGATTCTTTCGACGGAGCCTCCCAGGCCATGGGCCCATGCGGGCAGGTTGGCCGGTTGTGACGCATAGGCGTAGACATCGGCGACGGTGCGGTCGATGCAGATGCTGAGGTGGCGCGATTTCCTGCCGGTGCTCTTCATGGCGGTGACGGTAGCCGGACACCGTCTGCCTCCTCTTGAACGAATCGGACACGTATGGCCCACCGGGCGACCCTTGGACGTACCGGTACCGGCCCTGTCACTCGAATGGCGTACCCGTCTTGAGGGACGGACGATGGAGTGGTGGGGCCGAGACCCCCGCCGGTGCCGCGCGGACGGAGACCGGCCCCGGCCGCGCGGTGCTACGGCCGGAAGGGAGCAGGGACATGCTGGAGATCAAGACACTGGACAAGCCGGACGAGCGGCGGGACTTCCCCAGGGGACACCTCGAAGCCGTCCACATGACCGGACTGGACTTCGCCGTGGCCGCCTTCGAGCCCGGGTGGCGCTGGTCCGAATCCGTCGGACCCATCGCCGGAACCCCGAGCTGCCGGATCCACCACAACGGTTACGTCCTCCAGGGCCGGCTGCACATCCGCATGGACGACGGCGCCGAGAGCGAGGTCGGCCCCGGCGACGTCTTCGTCTGCACACCCGGCCACGACGCCTGGGTCGTCGGCGAGGAACAGGTCGTGGTGTACGACTTCGCGGGCGCCATGGCCCAGAGCTATGCGAAGGCCACCGACTAGCCCCCACGGGACGAGCGCGCAGGGCAGTGGTGACCCTCAGGGAGGAAGGCAGGCAGCGACGGCGAAGGTGATCGAACGGACCGGGACCGGCCGGGCGGCGAAGGCCGAGCACCGGGCGAGGCGGGCCCAGGGCGGTTCCCCGTCCGTGGTCGCGGCCGGTCTCGTGCCCGAGCCGCTGGAGTCCGGCCGGTGTCGGGGGCGGGACGGCGGCCGCGGGATCAGCCGACCAGGACGACCTCCAGGGTGCGCGGGCCGTGGACGCCCTCCACCCGGTCGAGTTCGATGTCGCTCGTCGCCGACGGGCCGGAGATCCAGGTGAGCGGACGGGCCGGATCGAGTCGTTCGAGGGCGTAGGGGACGGAGGGGACGACCTGGGCGGCGCGGACGACGCAGATGTGGTGGTCCGGGACGAGGGTGATCCGGCGCCGGCCCTGGTCGGGGGAGCCGTCCAGGACGATCGTGCCGGTCTCGGCGACGGCGACCGCGCAGGCGGTGACCACGCTGTCGACCCGGTCCAGCTCCTGCGGGGTGCTCTCCGCCCGGTCCGCGACCCGTGTCACCCCGGTCCGGGCGAGCCAGCTCTCGTCAAGACCCGGCGGTACGAGCACCGACGACGAGCCGCGTGCGGCCAGGAGCCCGGCGACGACCTCGGCCAGCCCGTCGGCGCCGGTGCGGTGGACGACCGCCCGGTAGTCGGCGAGGTTCTCGGCGAGGAGATCCAGCGTCTGCGCCGGGGTGCGGTCACCGTGCTCGCGCAGGTAACCGCGGGGGACAGCCTGCTCGTACGGCCTGTCGTCGGTGCGCGGGACGTCGGCGAGGGCGCGCCGCACCCGGCCCAGGATCCGTTCCCTGCTGCTCACCGGTCACCGTCCTTGTCCTTGGCCCTGTCCTTGTCCTTCGCCGGAGTCCCGGCCGCGTCCGACGAGGGGGGACCCCCGGTCCCGCGTGTGCGCTGCCACCAGTCGCGGAAGGGCTCCGCCGGCACCGGAGGAAGATCCCGGGTCCCGCTCCACGCGCGGCCGGGACCCGGCAGGGCGCGCGGGTGGAGGCGCCGGGTGCGGGAGGCGAGACGCTGGCCGGTACGCAGCGCACCCGGGTGCGAGAACGCCCAGCGGGCCGCGCGCATCGCGGCGCGCTCGGCGGCGTGGCCCTTCGCGGGCTGCAGCACCACCCTGTTGCCGCCCCGGACCACCTGGCCGCCCTCCACGACCCGTTCCCGCAGATGCACCAGCACCTCGGGGATGTCGATGGCGACCGGGCACACCTCGTAGCAGGCCCCGCACAGCGACGAGGCGTACGGCAGGGACGCGTCGATCTCGCTTGCCGTGCCCCGCAGCTGAGGGCTGAGGATGGCTCCGATCGGGCCCGGGTAGACCGAGCCGTAGGCGTGGCCCCCGGCCCGCTCGTAGACCGGGCAGACGTTGAGGCAGGCCGAGCAGCGGATGCAGCGCAGCGCCTGACGGCCCACCTCGTCGGCGAGGGTGTCGGAGCGGCCGTTGTCCAGGAGCACCAGGTGGAAGGCGCGCGGGCCGTCCGCGTCGGTGGTGCCGGTCCAGGTGGACGTGTACGGGTTCATCCGCTCGGCGGTCGAGGAACGCGGCAGGGTCTGCAGGAACACCTCCAGGTCCTGCCAGGTCGGGACGACCTTCTCGATGCCGACGACCGAGATCAGCGTCTCCGGCAGGGTCAGGCACATCCGCCCGTTGCCCTCGGACTCCACCACCACCAGCGTGCCGGTCTCGGCGACCATGAAGTTGGCCCCGGAGATGCCGACCTTGGCCCGCAGGAACTTCTCCCGCAGGTGCAGCCGCGCGGCCTCGGCCAGTTCGGCGGGCGCGTCGGTGAGGCCCTCGGGCGCCGGGCGGCCCCAGCCGCTCATCTCACGGGCGAAGATGTCCCGGATCTCCCCGCGGTTGCGGTGGATCGCCGGGACGAGGATGTGCGAGGGCCGGTCCCTGCCCAACTGCACGATCAGCTCGGCCAGATCGGTCTCGTAGGCGCGGATGCCCGCCGCCTCGAGGGCCTCGTTGAGCTCGATCTCCTGCGTGGCCATCGACTTGACCTTGACGACCTCCGACTCGCCCGTCTCCTCGACGAGTCCGGTCACGATCCGGTTGGCCTCGGCGGCGTCGACGGCCCAGTGGACCGTGCCGCCCGCGGCCGTCACCGACTCCTCCAACCGGACCAGGTGGTCGTCGAGGTGACGGAGCGTATGATCCTTGATCCGTTTGCCGGCCTCCCGCAGCTCGGCCCAGTCCGACACCTCGGCGACGGCCTTCGCCCGCTTGGCCCGGATGGTGTGCGTGGCATGCCGGAGGTTGCCGCGCAGTGTGGTGTCGCGTACCGCCTCCCGCGCGGCCTGTGGAAAGGCCGGCATTCCGACGAACGTTCCGCTCGTACCGCTCATACGACCGCCACCTCCTCTTCTCCCGTCCCCTCTTCCGTGCTCGCCAGGATCTCCGCGATGTGCACCGACCGCATGCCGGTCCGCAGCCGGGTCATCGTCCCCCCGATCTGCATCAGACAGGAGTTGTCCGCCGCGCACAGCACCTCCGCGCCCGTCGACTCGGCGCTGCGCACCTTGTCGGCGCCCATCGCCGCGGAGACGTCGGAGTTCTTCAGCGCGAACGTGCCGCCGAAGCCGCAGCACTCCTCGGCCCCCGGCAGCTCCACCAGCTCCAGCCCTTCGACGGCCTCCAGGAGCCGCCGGGGCCGGTCGCCGAGCCCCAGGGAGCGCAGCCCGTGACAGGTGGGGTGATAGGTCACCGTGTGCGGGTAGTACGCGCCGACATCCGTCACCCCCAGCACGTCCACCAGGAACTCGGTGAGTTCGTACGTCTTCGGCACCACCGGTGCCAGGGTGGCCGCGAGGGCGTCTCCGCGCCCTTCCGCACGGGCCCGCTCGCCCATCCGTGGATACAGCTCCCGCACCATCGCCCCGCACGACCCGGACGGTGTCACGATCGCCTCGTAGTCCCCGAAGACCTCGGAGAAGTGCCGCGCCAGCGGCTCGGCCTCGTGCCGGTACCCGGTGTTGTAGTGCGCCTGGCCGCAACAGGTCTGCGCCATCGGGAAGTCGACCTCGACACCGAGTCGGGTCAGCAGCTTCACCACGGCGCGCCCGGTGTCCGGATAGAGCGTGTCGTTGACGCAGGTCAGGAACAGGGCGACACGCATCGCGGCTCCTTCTGGATCGATCATCGGGTGGGTGCAGGGTAGTGCGCGGGCGCCGCGCGGGGGAGGCCCCGGTCAGCCCCGGGCGAGCCGGGCCTGCGCGGCTTCCCACCGCCGCGTGCCGCCGCGCGGTTCGTACCGGGTCAGCGACCGGGTACGGGTGAGCAGGCGCCGCATCCCGGCCAGGTCGCCGGCCGGTCCGTGCACCCGGGCCTGCACGAGGACGTTGCCCAGCGCGGCCGCCTCGGTCGGACCGGCCACCACCGGCAACCCGCAGGCGTCCGCGGTCAGCTGGCACAGCAGGGCGTTACGGGTGCCGCCGCCCACGATGTGCACGACGTCGACCGACCGTCCGGCGAGCCGCTGGGCGTCCTCGACGGCCCGGCGGTGCGCGAGCGCGAGCGAGTCGAGGATGCAGCGGGTGATCTCGGCGGGGGAGGCGGGCACCGGCTGGCCCGAGAGACGGCAGGCCTCGGCGATCCGTTCCGGCATCCGCCCCGGCGCCAGGAACGCCGCGTCCCCGGCGTCCACCACCGACCGCAGCGCGGGCACCCCGGCCGCCTCCAGCAGCAGCGCCCCCAGAGCATCGGGCTCGCCCCAGGCCCGTACGCACTCCTGGAGCAGCCACAGGCCCATGATGTTGCGCAGGTACCGGACCGTGCCGTCCAGGCCCAGCTCGTTGGTGAAGTTGGCGGCGCGGCTCTCCTCGGTCAGCACCGGGGCGTCCAGCTCGAGACCGGCCAACGACCAGGTGCCGGTGCAGATGTACGCGAACCGTTCCCCGGCGGCGGGCACGGCGGCCACCGCGGACGCCGTGTCGTGCGAACCGACCGCCGTCACCGGCACGGGCCCGGCCAGCCCGGTCTCCTCCAGCACCTCGGGCCGCAACTCCCCAGCCGGATCACCGGGTTGCCGCAGCGGCGCGAAGAGGGAGAGGTCGATGCCCAGCCGGTCCGCGACCGGGTGGGACCAGTCGCGGGTGCGCGGGTCGATCAGCTGCGTGGTCGAGGCGTTGGTCAGCTCCGTGCCCTGCTCACCGGTGAGCCAGTACGTCAGCAGGTCCGGAATCAGCAACAGACGTCGTGCCTGGGCGAGTTGGACCGTGGAGCGGGCTGCCGTCAACTGGTACAGCGTGTTGAACGGCGCGTACTGCAGACCGGTCGCCGCGTACAGCTCCCCGGCCGGCAGGGTCGCCCACACCTTCTCCGCGACCCCCTCCGTACGACGGTCGCGGTAGTGCACCGGGTTGCCCAGCAGCACACCGTCCGCGTCCAGCAGGCCGTAGTCCACGGCCCAGCTGTCGATGCCGACGGAGGCGAGCCCGTCGCCCGCCGCCCGCAGCCCCTCCAGCACTCCGGCGTACAGCCCGAGGACGTCCCAGCGCAGCCCTTCGGGCACCCGCACCGGCCGGTTCGGGAAGCGGTGGACCTCGGTCAGTTCCAGGCTGCCGGGGCCGACGCGGCCGACCATGACGCGCCCGCTGGACGCGCCGAGATCCACCGCCGCGTACGGCCGCACATCCGCGCTCATCGCAGGAACGCGGCGGCGACGCCGGCGTCGACCGGGACGTGCAGGCCCGTGGTGTGGGTGAGGTCACCGCCGGTCAGCGCGAAGACGGCGGCCGCGACATGCTCGGGCAGCACCTCCCGCTTCAGCAGCGTGCGCTGCGCGTAGAACTCGCCCAGCTTCTCCTCCGGCACCCCGTACACCGCCGCCCGCTTGGCACCCCACCCGCCGGCGAAGATGCCCGAGCCGCGCACCACACCGTCCGGGTTGACGCCGTTGACCCGGATGCCGTGCTCACCCAACTCGGCCGCGAGGAGCCGCACCTGATGGGCCTGGTCGGCCTTGGTGGCCGAGTAGGCGATGTTGTTCGGACCGGCGAACACCGCGTTCTTGGACGCGATGTAGACGATGTCGCCGCCCAGTCGCTGCGCGATCATCACACGGGCCGCCTCGCGGGAGACGAGGAAGGAACCGCGGGCCATGATGTCGTGCTGGAGGTCCCAGTCCTTCGCGGACGTCTCGAGCAGCGGCTTGGAGACGGAGATCCCGGCGTTGTTCACCACCAGGTCGACCCCGCCGAACGCGAGCACCGCCGCCCGCAGCGCCTCTGCGATCTGCTCCTCCGACGTCACGTCCACGGTCACGGCGACAGCCTTGTCCGGCCCACCCAGTTCCTCGGCGACCGCGGCCGCGTTGTCCCCGTTCAGGTCCGCCACGACGACACAGGCGCCCTCGGCCGCCAGCCGCCGCGCGATCGCCTTCCCGATCCCGCTGCCGCCACCGGTCACCAGCGCCACCCGGGTGGCGAGCGGCTTCGGCCCGGGCATCCGCTGGAGCTTCGCCTCCTCCAGGGCCCAGTACTCGATGCGGAACTTCTCCGACTCCTCGATCGGCGCGTACGTCGAGACCGCCTCGGCGCCGCGCATCACGTTGACCGCGTTGAGGTAGAACTCGCCGGCCACCCGCGCGGTCTGCTTGTCCTTGCCGAAGCTGAACATGCCCACGCCGGGAATCAGCACGATCGCCGGGTCGGCACCGCGCATGGCGGGGGAGTCCGGCAGGGCGTGGCGCTCGTAGTAGGCGGCGTACTCCTCGCGATAGGCGGCGTGCAGTTCCTCCAGCCGGGCCACGGCCTCGTCCACGGGGGCCGACGGCGGCAGATCGAGGACGAGCGGCCGGACCTTGGTGCGCAGGAAGTGGTCCGGGCAGGAGGTGCCGAGCGCGGCCAGCCGCGGGTGCTCGGCCCGGGCCAGGAAGTCCAGGACGGCCTCGGAGTCGTCGAAGTGCCCGACCTGTGCCCGGTCCTGGGAGGCGAGGGCCCGCACGTACGGTGCGAGAGCCGCCGCACGCTCCCGCCGCTCGGCCTCGGGCAGTGGCCCGTACCCGTCGAGCACCGGCCCGAACGGCTCCGGCCCGCCCCGCTCGGCGAGGAACCGTTCGGCGGTGCGGATGATGTGCAGCGAGTTGCGCTCGCACTCCTCGGAGGTGTCGCCCCACGCGGTGATCCCGTGCCCGCCCAGGACACAGCCGACGGCCTGCGGGTTGGCCTCCTTGACCGCGGCGATGTCCAGGCCGAGCTGGAAACCGGGCCGACGCCACGGCACCCACACGACGGTGTCGCCGAAGCACTCCGCGGTCAGCTTCTCCCCGTCGGCCGCGCAGGCGAGCGCGATCCCGGAGTCGGGGTGCAGATGGTCGACGTGCGGGGCCTTCACCAGCCCGTGCATCGCGGTGTCGATCGACGGCGCCGCCCCGCCCTTGCCGTGCAGGCAGTAGTCGAACGCGGCGACCATCTCGTCCTCGCGTTCGACGCCCGGGTAGACGTCGGTCAGCGCCCGCAGCCGGTCCAGCCGCAGCACGGCGAGCCCCGCCCCGGTCAACGTCCCGAGATCCCCGCCGGACCCCTTGACCCACATCAGCTCCACATCACCCCCGGTCACGGGATCGGGCGCGGTGCCCTTGGCGGAGGTGTTCCCGCCGGCGTAGTTGGTGTTCCGGGGATCGGCACCGAGCCGGTGGGAACGGGCGAGGAGGGCGTCGGCCTGAGGATGGTTCGACATGAACGTCATTCCTTGTCTGAAATCTAAGAGGCGTAGGGGAAACGCGCCCCTTCAGGGGCGCGGGGAACCGCGCGATCAGCCACGACGAGCCCGCAGCCCGCGGTGCACAGGACAAGGAGGACGCTTACGCCCCCCATCCCGCCTGCTCCCCACCCACCCGCTCCGCGACAATCCTTTCGGCCCACCCTGATCGCCGGTACGCCTCGATGGGGTCGGGGTCCAACCCCATCTCCTCCCGCACCTCCCGCAGCAACGGCCGCACATCTGTGTTGTACGCGTCCATCAGCACGGCGTTGGCACCCAGCACATCGCCGGAGGCCTGCGCAGCGGCCAGCGCCCCCGCATCGACGAGCAGTGCCTTCGCCGTGGCCTCCTGCACGTTCATCACGGACCGGATGATCGCCGGGATCTTCGCCTCGATGTTGTGGCACTGGTCGAGCATGAACGTGGTCCCGGAGGTGAACCCGCCCCCGCGCACCACCTCGTGCATGATCCGGAACAGCTGGAACGGGTCGGCGGAGCCCACCATCAGGTCGTCGTCGGCGTAGAAGCGCGAGTTGAAGTCGAACCCGCCGAGCCGCTCCTCGCGCAGCAGCGTGGCGACGATGAACTCGATGTTGGTGCCCGGCGCGTGGTGGCCCGTGTCGACGACGACCTGGGCCTGCGGCCCGAGTTTCAGGCAGTGCGCGTACGCGGTGCCCCAGTCCGGGACGTCCGTCGTGTAGAAGGCCGGCTCGAAGAACTTGTACTCCAGCAGCATCCGCTGGCCCTCGCCGAGCCGTTCGTACACCTCTGCGAGCGCTTCGGCGAGCCGGTCCTGGCGGGCGCGGATGTCGTCCTGGCCGGGATAGTTCGTTCCGTCGGCGAACCACAGCTTCAGGTCCGTCGAACCGGTCGCGTCCATGATGTCGACGCACTCGAGGAGATGGTCCACCGCCTTGCGGCGGACCGCCGCGTCCGGGTGACAGACACTGCCGAGCCGGTAGGCGTCGTCCTGGAAGGTGTTGGAATTGATCGTGCCGAGCCGCACACCGCGGTCCTCGGCGTGCTGGGCCAGCGCGGTGTAGTCGTCGACCTTGTCCCACGGGATGTGCAGCGCGACGGAGGGCGCGGCCCCCGTGAACTCGTGCACCTTGGCCGCGTCGTCCAGCTTCTCCTGCGGGGTGCGGGGCACACCCTGCTGCGCGAACACCTTGAAGCGGGTCCCCGAGTTGCCGTACGCCCACGACGGCGTCTCGACGGCCTGTGTCTTGAGAGCGGCCTTCGCCGCGGCGAGCTCGGTCACGTCAGGGCTCCTGTGACATCGGGTCGTATCGACCACTAATAAACGGCTGACTGAAACGGCTGACTGAAATGGTTGAGTGAAACGATTCAGAACGGGAAGCTATGGCGCCCTCGAAGAGGTGTCAACCCCTCCGGCCAAGACCGCCTTCCGTGACCAGGGTGTGACCTGAAGCTGTCGAAACTTTTTCGACCGGGACCCATTGACGTGACATACACCGCGCGCCTAACGTCCCGGCAACCCAGTTGAAACCTTTCACGACGCCGCGAGGGCCACCCCGCCGGACGTCGTCGAGGAGCCCTCATGACCCACCCGTCCGACACGGGTCCGGCCCCGGTTCTCGCACTGAGGGACGTCTCCAAGTCCTTCGGCGCGGTCCGCGCCCTGCGGGACGTCTCCCTGGATCTGTTCCCCGGCGAGGTGCACGCCCTCGCCGGGGAGAACGGAGCCGGCAAGTCGACCCTCATCAAGACGCTCGCCGGAGTGCACCGGCCGGACGCCGGCCAGGTGCTGCTCGACGGTGCGCCCGTTCTCTTCCACGGACCCGGCGACGCCCGCGACGCCGGGATCGCCGTGATCTACCAGGAGCCCACGCTCTTCCCCGACCTGTCGATCGCCGAGAACATCTACATGGGCCGCCAGCCCCGGCGTGCCCTCGGCCGGATCGACCACAAGACCACCCGCACCGCCACCGCGGCCCTGATGCAGCGGCTCGGCGTCGAACTCGACCCCGACCGCCCGGCCCGCGGCCTGTCCATCGCCGACCAGCAGATCGTCGAGATCGCCAAGGCGCTCTCCTTCGACGCCCGCGTCCTGATCATGGACGAGCCGACCGCCGCCCTCACCGGCAGCGAGGTCGCCCGCCTCTTCGGCGTCGTACGCGCCCTGCGCGAACAGGGTGCGGCGGTGCTGTTCATCTCCCACCGCCTGGAGGAGATCTTCGAGATCTGCGGGCGGGTCACCACCCTGCGCGACGGCGCCCGGATCGCCAGTGAACCGCTGGACGGCATGACCGAGGACGACCTGGTGCGCCGCATGGTCGGCCGCGACCTCGAGGAGCTCTACCCCAAGCAGGAGGTACGTCCCGGCGAGATCGCCCTGAGCGTGCGCCGGCTGACCCGCGAGGGCGTCTTCACCGACGTCTCCTTCGACGTGCGCCGCGGCGAGATCGTCGGCCTCGCCGGGCTCGTGGGCGCCGGGCGCACCGAGGTGGCCCGCGCCGTGTTCGGCATCGACCGCTGGGACGCCGGCGAGGTCGAGATCGACGGACGCGCGCTCACCAACGGCGCTCCGTCCACCGCCATGGCCGCCGGCCTCGCCCTGGTCCCCGAGGACCGACGCGCCCAGGGTCTGGTGATGGACATGTCCATCGAGCGCAACATCGGCCTGACCGGACTGCGCACGACCGTCCGCGCCGGCCTGATGGACCGGGGCGCCGAACGCAGCCGCTCCCTGGACTGGGCGGTCAGGCTGCACGTCAAGTACGCCCGGATCGCCGACACCGTCAACACGCTCTCCGGCGGCAACCAGCAGAAGGTCGTCCTCGCCAAGTGGCTCGCCACCGGCCCCAAGGTGCTCATCGTGGACGAGCCGACCCGGGGCATCGACGTCGGCACCAAGGCCGAGGTGCACCGGCTGCTCTCCCAGCTCGCCGCCGACGGCGTCGCGGTCCTGATGATCTCCTCCGACCTGCCCGAGATCCTCGGCATGGCCGACCGCGTGCTGGTGATGCACGAGGGCCGCCTCACCGCAGAGATCCCCCGCACCGACGCCACCGAGGAAACCGTGATGGCCGCAGCCACGGGGAGGGCCGCATGACGGTCGTCAGCCCCGACCCCGCCCCCGTCGCCGAGGTGCCGAAGTCGAGTGGCACCCGGCTGGTGGACCGCGTGTTCAAGGTGCGCGAACTCGCCATCCTGCTCGTCTTCCTGGTGATGATCGCCGTCACCCAGGCCGGCAACAGCGAGTTCCTGTCCGAGCAGGGCATCAAGGACCTGCTGCTGAACGCGACCATCCTGGTCCTCGTCGCCACCGGCCAGGCCCTCGTCGTCATCACCCGCAACGTCGACCTGTCGGTCGGCTCCACGCTCGGCATCTCCGCCTTCGCCGCCGGGATCCACCTCCAGGGCGGCGGGAACCCGGTCGTCGCCGTCGCGCTGGCGGTGCTGCTCGGCATCGGCTTCGGACTGCTCAACGGACTGCTCGTCAGCCTCGGCCAGGTGCCCGCGCTCGTCGTCACCCTCGGCACCCTCTACATCATCCGCGGCATCGACTCCATCTGGGTCGGCTCCCGCCAGATCACCGCCGCCGATCTCCCCGCCGGATTCGTCGACTTCGGCTCCGGGGGCATCTCGGCCGTGCCCCACCTGGCGCTCATCGCCCTCGCGGTGCTCGTGGCCACGGCGTACTACCTGAAGCACTTCGGCAGCGGACGCGAACTGTACGCGCTCGGCTCCAACCCCGAGGCCGCCCGGCTCGCCGGCATCCCCGTACGCAAGCGGATCCTCGCCGCCTACACCTTCTGCGGCGCCCTCGCCGGACTCGCGGGCGCGCTGTACCTGGCCCGGTTCGGCAACGTCGACTCCGGCACCGGCACCGGCTACGAACTCACCGTCGTCAGCGCCGTCGTGGTCGGCGGCGTGGTCTTCACCGGCGGTTCCGGCAGCGTCTACGGCGCCGCCCTCGGCGCGCTCCTGCTGACCTCCGTCAACAGCGTCCTGCCCGCCCTCGGCGTCAGCTCCGTCTGGGTGCTCGCCATCAACGGCATCCTGCTCATCCTCGCCATCGCGGTCGACCGGATCGTCGCCCTGCGCGTGGCCACCGCCCTGAAGAAGAGGAACGCCCGCCATGGCTGACTCCGCTCTCGCGCGCGCCGTCCGCCGGTCCCCCTCCGTGCGGTGGGACACGGTCGTGGGCGCCCTGCTCGTCGTGGTCCTGCTGCTGTCCTTCGCCACCGTCGACGGCTTCGGCAACGTCCTCAACCTGTCCTTCCTGATCGGCAACACCCTGCCGATCGCGCTGATCGCCCTGCCCATGACGCTGCTCGTGGTCTCCGGCGAGATCGACCTCTCCGTCGCCTCCACCGCCGGTCTGTCCGGCGCGGTCATGGGCGCCCTGTGGAACCAGGGCATGACCATCGAGACGATCATCCCGATCTGCCTGCTCATCGGCGTCGTCTGCGGCCTGGTCAACGGCCTGCTCGTCACCCGGCTCGGACTGCCCTCCCTCGCCGTCACCATCGGCACCCTCGCCGCCTACCGGGGCATCGCGCAGATCGTGCTCGGCTCCGACGCGGTGACCGACTTCCCCGCGCAGTACCTCGACTTCGCCGCCGGACGCATCGGCGACACCTTCGTCCCGTACGCGCTGCTGCCGTTCCTGGTGCTGCTCGCGATCGCCGTGGTCGCGCTGCATGCCACCCCGTTCGGGCGCTCGCTGTTCGCCACCGGCGCCGGCGAGGAGGCCGCCCGCTTCGCCGGCATCCGCGTCAGGCGGCAGAAGCTGATCCTGTTCACCCTGACCGGCCTGATGGCCTCCCTCACCGGAGTCTTCTGGGCCCTGCACTACGCCAGCGCCCGCTACGACAACGCCACCGGCCTCGAACTCTCCGTCGTCGCCGCCGTACTGCTCGGAGGCATCGACTTCGACGGCGGCAGGGGAACCCTCGGCGGCGCGATCGCGGGCGTCTTCCTGCTCGGCACGCTGCAGAACGTCATGAGCCTCGCCAACGTCTCCGCCCAGTCGCAGATCGTCGTCACCGGCGTCCTGCTCGTCGTCTCCGTGCTCGGCCCGCGCGTCGCACGGCAGATCGCCGCCGCACGTGCCGGACGCCGGGCCGCACCGCCACCGGTGCCCAAGGAACCCGCCCCGACCCCGTGAATCCTCCTTGTCCGTCCTTCTCGCCGTAAGGAACCCACCATGCGCAAGTCCTCCCTCCGCCGGACCTGTGCGGCCCTCGCCGCCGTCACCTCCCTCGCCCTGGCCGCCACCGCCTGCGGCGGCACCACCAAGGACGACGTCAAGAACGAGGGCGGCGGCTCGGCGGCCACGGCCGGCAAGGCCGACCCGAACGCGCCCACCAAGAAGGGCCTGACCGTCGGCTTCCTGCCCAAGCAGGTCAACAACCCCTACTTCACCAGCGCCGACAAGGGCGGTGAGAAGGCACTGAAGGAACTCGGCTCCACCTACAAGGAGGTCGGCCCCTCCAGCGCCACCGACACCGCCGGCCAGGTCTCCTACGTCAATACGCTCACCCAGCAGCAGGTCGACGCCATGGCCGTCTCCGCGCAGGACCCCGGCGCGCTGTGCACGGCGCTCAAGCAGGCCATGAAGAACGGCATCAAGGTCGTCACCTACGACTCCGACACCACCGCCGACTGCCGCAACGCCTTCGTCTCGCAGGCCAGCGGCGAGGACCTGGGCCGTACCGAGGTCCAGTTGCTCGCCGAACAGATCGACCACAAGGGCGAGATCGCGATCCTGTCCGCCGCGCAGACCGCGACGAACCAGAACGCCTGGATCGAGTTCATGAAGGACGAGCTCAAGGACCCCAAGTACAAGGACATCAAGCTGGTCAAGGTCGCCTACGGCAACGACGACGCCCAGCAGTCCTTCCAGCAGACCCAGGGCCTGCTCCAGGAGTACCCGAACCTGAAGGGGATCATCTCCCCGACCACCGTCGGCATCAAGGCCGCCGCCCAGTACCTGTCCGGCTCCAAGTACAAGGGCAAGGTCAAGCTGACCGGTCTCGGCACCCCCAACGACATGCGCAAGTACGTCAAGAACGGCACCGTCGAGGCGTTCGAGCTGTGGGACCCGGCCAAGCTCGGCGAACTCGCCGCGCGCACCGCCGTCGCCCTGTCCTCCGGCCAGATCACCGGCAAGGAGGGCGAGACCTTCGAGGCCGGCGCGATGGGCGAGTACACCATCGGCAAGGACGGCGTGATCAACCTCGGCAAGCCCACCGTCTTCAACGCCGAGAACATCGACCGGTTCGACTTCTGATTTCTCGTCGGCTCGTAAACTCGTCAACCCGTACGGGAGGAGCGGTACCTCACATGCAGCGCGTCTGTTTCCTGCTCAAGGTCCGACAGGACCGGATCGCCGAGTACCGCGAACGCCACGCCGCCGTGTGGCCCGAGATGTGCGAGGCACTCTCGGCCACCGGCTGGCACAACTACTCCCTCTTCCTGCGCGACGACGGCCTCCTCGTCGGCTACCTCGAGACCGACGACTTCGAGGCCGCCCAGGCCGGTATGGCGGCCACCGACGTCAACGCCCGCTGGCAGGCGGAGATGGCCCCCCTCTTCGAGACCCTCGACGGCGCCCGACCGGACGAGGCGATGAAACCGCTCACCGAAGTCTTCCACCTCGCCTGAACCACGGACCCCACCCGAGGAGCCCCGGGATGAGACGACGCACCCTGCTGGCCGGAGCCGTCCTCGGCACCGTCGCCGGACCCGCCGCGGCCGGAGCCGCCCTCGGCGGGCCCGGTGACCGTGCCACCGCCCCTGCCGCCGCCCCCGGCCCGTCGGTCACCCCGGCCGGCCGCACCACCCTCGACGACCGGGCCATCTACTTCGTGTCCTACGACGGCCTGGTCAACAACAACTCCTTCCAGAAGAACGGCCTGCTGACCTACAAGGGCCACCAGTACGCCGTCTGGTACACCGCCGACCGCAGCGCCGTCGTCGGCCGCCGTACCCTCGGCGCGAGCACCTGGCAGACCGTCAGGACCGGTCACGCACTCCGCTACAACGACTCCCACAACGTCATCTCCATGGGCGTCTCGAAGACCGACGGCCGCCTGCACCTCCACATGGACTCCCACAGCGACGGCTTCACCTACGTCAAGTCCGCCGCCGGGCTCATGGACAACCCGTCCGCGCTGAGCTGGACCGCGAGCCGTTTCGGCGCCCCGCAGTCCACGCTCGACGGCCTCGCCCTCACCTCGCAGTTCACCTACCCGCAGTTCGTCTCCACCCCCGAGGGCCGGCTCCAGCTCAGCTACCGCGCCGGCGTCTCGGGCAACGGGCGCAACGCGCTGGCCGAGTACGACGGCACCCGCTGGACGACGCTGGGGGAGTGGACCGCCTCCACCGGCACCTACCGCAGCGAGCACGGCTCCTCCACCGCCCGCAACATGTACCTGCACGGCATCGACTACGACCGGAACGGGCGCCTGCACACCTTCTTCACCTGGCGGGAGCAGAACGCCGCCGTCATGTGCAGCCCCGGCGGCATCACCAACCACGACACCGGCTACGTCTACTCCGACGACCGGGGCCGCACCTGGCGCAACGACGCGGGCACCGTCGTCGCCACCACCGGCACCACCGACCGGGTCCTGGTCACCGACCCCGGCCTGGTCGTCGACCCGCTGAACCCGGACCACTCCCTGATGAACCAGGAGAGCCAGTCCACCGACTCGGCCGGCCGGCCGCACGCGATCATCAGCTACGTCCCCGGCCGCTTCGGCCAGTGCACCACCGCGTACGTCGCCGACCGCACCGCGAACGGCCGTGCCTTCCACGTCCGCCACACCGCCTCCGGCACCTGGCGCAAGACCGAGATCCCCGTCCCGCTGAACTCCAGCCAGCGCACCCGGCTGCTCCTCGACCGGTACGACAACGCCTACGCGGTCCTTCCCTACGGCAGAATCGCCGGCGCCTCCGCGGCCTCCGGCCACACCGACTGGACCCTGCTGTACGACGGCGCCGGCCTGAACGCCTTCGGCGAGGTCCTGATCGACGAGACCCGGACGACGCAGGACGGTGTGCTGTCGGTCATGTACCAGGAGCGCTCCAGCGGCACCACCCCGTCGGCGCTCCACGTCGCCGACTTCCGGCTGCCCACCTGACCCCCCACCGCCTCCCACCTGGCCCCGCCCACGCATCCTGCCCGCCCACCGCCGATCGCGGGGCGGTCGGGCCGGTAATGTGAACGACCACCGGCCGCCCCCTCACCTTTCGCCCTCGTCTCCTCGGAGGTCCCTGCCCGATGGCCCAGTCGGTGGGTATCAAGGACGTCGCCCGCGTCGCCGGAGTCTCCGTCGGCACGGTCTCCAACGTGATCAACCGGCCGGACACGGTCGCCGCCGAGACCCGGGCGCGGGTCCTGTCCGCCATCGACCGGCTCGGCTACGTCCGCAGCGAGTCCGCACGGCAGTTGCGCGCGGGCCGCAGCCGGATCATGGGACTGCTCGTCCTCGACATGGGCAACCCCTTCTTCGTCGACGTGGCGCGCGGCGCCGAACGCGCCGCGCGAGCGGCCGGGCTCGGCGTGATGGTCTGCAACAGCGCACAGAACGCGAGCGAGGAGGCCGAGTACCTCTCCCTCTTCGCCGAGCAGCGGGTACGGGGCGTACTGCTCACCCCGGCCGACGCCACCGGCCGCAACATCGAGGCCTTCCGCCGGCACGGCATCCCCTTCGTCCTGGTCGACCGGGTCGCCGAGGGCACCACGGAGTGCTCGGTCTCCGTCGACGACGTCGCCGGCGGCGCGCTGGCCGTGCGGCACCTCATCGACGCGGGCCACCGGTCCATCGCCTATGTCAGCGGGCCGCCCGGCCTGAACCAGGTCAGGGACCGGCGCACCGGCGCGCTGAACGCCCTCGCCGAGGCCGGACTCGGCCCACAAGCCCTGCGTGAACTGCCCACCGAGCGGCTCGACGTCGCCGCCGGACGGGACGCAGGGGCGCGGCTGCTCGGGCTCGCCGACCGCCCCACCGCCGTCTTCTGCGCCAACGACCTGCTCGCCCTCGGCGTGCTGCAGGCGATGTACGCGG
Source organism: Streptomyces sp. NPDC058632 (assembly GCF_042717095.1). Classification (NCBI taxonomy): domain Bacteria; kingdom Bacillati; phylum Actinomycetota; class Actinomycetes; order Kitasatosporales; family Streptomycetaceae; genus Streptomyces; species Streptomyces sp. NPDC058632. Next base: position 61,352 of record NZ_JBHXQZ010000039.1, read on the forward strand.
CAGGGGTCGGCGTCCCGGACGACCTGGCGATCGTGGGCTACGACGACATCGAGTTCGCGGCCGCCGCGGCCGTCCCCCTCACCTCCGTACGCCAGCCCGCCGTCACCATGGGCGCACTGGCGGCGGAACTGCTGCTCGAGGAGACGGAGCCCCAGGCCGCGGCCGCGCCCCACGAACACCGCAGGGTGGTCCTGAGACCCGAGCTGGTCGTCCGGCGCTCCAGCCTGTCGGCGCGCTGACCGGCGAGCCCTGTACGCATGGCGTGATCCCGACTCCGACGGCCGGACGGCCATGTGCTGAACTGGGTCGCGGTCCGTCCGTCCGCTCGTCCAGGGAGCCCCGTTGACCGTCAGCTACCGCCAGCCCGGCGTCGTCCTCACCGACCGCCGCTTCACCGTACCCCTCGACCATGATGTGCCCTCGGGGGAGACGATCGAGCTGTACGCGCGTGAGGTCGTCGCCGGCGACCGGGCGGGCCAGGACCTGCCGTGGCTGCTGTACCTCCAGGGCGGCCCCGGATTCGGGGCGAACCGATTCGTCGGGAAGCCGTCCTGGCTCGGCCGGGCCCTGAAGGAGTACCGCGTCCTGCTGCTCGACCAGCGCGGCACCGGCAGCTCCACCCCCGCCAACCGGCAGACGCTCCCGCTGCGCGGCGGCCCCGCCGAGCAGGCCGACTACCTCGCCCGCTTCCGGGCCGACTCGATCGTCCGCGACTGCGAGGCGATCCGCCCGCAGGTCACCGGCGGCGCCCCCTGGACGGTCCTCGGCCAGAGCTTCGGCGGATTCTGCACCGTCGCCTACCTCTCCACCGCGCCCGAGGGCCTCGAGACCGCCGTGATCACGGGCGGTCTGCCCTCCCTGGACGCCCACGCCGACGACGTCTACCGGGCCGCCTACCCGCGCATCGAGCGCAAGGTCGCCGCCCACTACGCCCGCTATCCGCAGGACGTCGAACGCGCCCGTCGCATCGCCGGGCACCTCCTCGAGCACGAGGTCGTCCTCCCGAACGGCTACCGGCTCACCGTCGAGGCGTTCCAGTCCCTGGGCCGCGTGCTGGGCAGCGGCGACGGCAGCCACCAGCTGCACCACCTCCTGGAGGACGCCTTCGTCCCCACCCCGGCGGGCCCGGCGCTCTGCGACGCGTTCCAGGAGCAGGCACAGGGCCTGCTCTCGTACGCGGGCCATCCCCTGTACGCACTCATCCACGAGCCGATCTACGGCCAGGACGCCCGGCCCACCGCCTGGTCGGCCGAACGGATCCGGGCCGAGTTCCCGCGGTTCGACGCGCAGAAGGCCCTCGCGGGCAACGGGCCGCTGCTGTTCACCGGGGAGTCCGTGCACCCCTGGATGTTCGACTGCGACCCCGCCCTGCGCCCGCTGCGCGAGACAGCCGAACTGCTCGCCGCCCGCACCGACTGGGCCCCCTTGTACGACCCGGTCCGCCTCGCCGCCAACGAGGTCCCGGCCGTGGCGGCCGTCTACCACGACGACATGTACGTCGACACGGCCCACTCCCTGCGCACCGCGCGGGCGATCCGCGGCCTGCGCACCTGGGTCACCGACGAGTTCGAGCACGACGGCCTCCGCGCGGGCGGCCCCCGCGTACTGGACCGGCTGCTGGCGATGGCCCGCGACGAGGTGTGAGCCTTCGCCCTCTCCACCCCGGCGGGCCCGGCGCGTGTGCTGTGTCACGCCTCGGGATGTTGTCGGTGGTGGGGGGCGTCGGCTGCTTGCCGGAGAACATGCGCGAGGGTGGTGCGACTCGATCGTGTGATGGTCGGCTTGCGGGCTTGCGGGGTCGTGGGCCGTCCGGGTCAACGTGGTCGTGCGATCCGGGACGCCGGGTACGGCGCCGGTGAGCGGGGCCCCTGCTCCACCGGAGTGATGGTTCAGGGCCTTCCCGTCGCCTCCGGCCGTCCTCATGGTGCCGGGTCGCACAGGGAACCGGCCTCCCGGGCCCGGACCACGCACAGGATGCGTGTCGCCGCCCCGGGGCCGAGTACGCCGGGGACCCGGGGGTACCTCCCACGCCCTTGAGGCAGTGGGGGAGCGCCCAGGTCCGTTCGGGGCGTGCGGCCGGGCGGGCTCACTCCCGCTCGGCCCGGAGGAACGGTTAGCGTGCGGGCATGACCGAGGTGACACCCACTCGGCTCGCTCCCATGCCCGACGACTGGCAGCGTGCGCTGGCCGTCGTCGCCCATCCCGACGACCTGGAGTACGGCTGCTCCGCGGCGATCGCGTCCTGGACCGACGCCGGCCGCGAGGTCGCCTATGTGCCGGCGACCCGTGGCGAGGCGGGCATCGACACCCTGGCGCCCGCCGAGTGCGGCCCGCTCCGGGAACGGGAGCAACGGGCGAGCGCGGCCGTGGTCGGCGTGTCGACGGTGGAGTTCCTGGACCACCGGGACGGCGTCATCGAGTACGGCACCGCCCTGCGCCGGGACATCGCCGCCGCCGTCCGCCGCCACCGCCCCGAACTGGTGATCACCCTCAACCATCGCGACACCTGGGGCGGCACCCACTGGAACACCCCGGACCACGTGGCCGTCGGACGGGCGGTGCTCGACGCGGCCGGTGACGCCGGCAACCGGTGGATCTTCCCGGAACTGACCGAACAGGGCCTCGAACCCTGGAACGGGGTCCGCCGGGTCGCGGTGGCGGGCTCCAGCACCCCCACCCACGCCGTGGACGCGACGGACGGCCTGGACAGGGCGGTGCGCTCGCTGCTGGAACACCGCGCCTACATCGAGGCGTTGACCGACCAGGACCCCGAGGAGTACGTGCGCGGCTTCCTGACGGACAGCGCCCGGGAGACGGGCAAGCGGTTCGGCGACCGGCCCGCGGTCGCCTTCGAGCTGTTCTCCCGGTGACGACGGCGGTACGGCCCGGCGGGAAGCGCCCCCGAACGCAGGGCGGGCATCCGTCCCACGTTCCGCATGCTGAACGGATGTCAGAACCGAAGACCGGCCTTCCCGGTCCGCGTCGCTCTGCCGTTCACCGCCTCCGCCGCCTTCGCGGTGGACAAGCAGGCCGGCCGGCCCTGCCGGAACCTGCGTGAGGACCACCGCTGCCGCAGCCACGCGCGGCTGCGGCAGGAGGAGTCCAGCGGCTGCACGGTGTACGACCGCTCCGGCGCCTGACAGAAGGTCTCGCAGGTCACCTTCGGCGGAGAGGACTGGCGCACCGGGCCACCGGAGCGGGCCCGCCGCGTGTTCGACGTCTTCCCGGTCGTCCGGCAGCTGCACGAGCTGCTGTGGTACCTGACCGAGGCGCTCACCCTGCCCACGGCCCGCCCCCGTGCACGCGGACCCGCGTCGTGCGCTGGAGACGACGGAGAGGCTCACCCGGAGGGCTTTTGCGGGAGCTCGGGGAGCCGGACGTGGGTGCGCACCGGCAGGACGTCAACGTGCTGCTGCTGAAGGCCGGCGAACCGGCCCGGTCCGGGGTCCGGGGACGCCGAAACGCCCACGTGGCTCCTCCCTCACTCTCGGCTCCGCCCGAGCGGGGGAACCCCGTCGAGGGCGCTCCGGCGCCTTGTGACCGCACGCACCGGACGCCGCTGAGCCCGCCCTCCGGGCGGACGACGGGTATGTGCCGGACAGACCCCGGTCCGCCGTGGATCAGACCGGCGCCGGCGCCGTCCGCCGCTCCGGGCGGAGCCGCAGCCCTTCCGGCATCAGCGTCAGCCGCTCGGTCACGCGCAGCCGGTAGCCAGGATCGGACCGCAACTCGTAGCGGCGCAGCAGGAGCCCGAGCACCAGCGTCGCCTCGTGCAGCGCGAACTGCCGGCCGATGCAGGCCCGCGCCCCGGTGCCGAACGGCTTGAAGGTGTGCGGGGCACGGGACCGTACGGCCGGTGCGTCGAAACGGTCCGGGTCGAACCGCTCGGCGTCCGGGCCCCACACCGCGGGGTCCCGGTGCAGCATGGGGGTCAGCACCATCGTCCACGCTCCCCGCCGCATCGGATGTTCCCCGGCCAGCACCGTGTCCGTGCGGGCCTCCCGGGCGAAGGCGGGCGCGGTCGGCCACAGCCGCAGCGACTCGTCGAGCACCCGGCGTACGTACCGCAGCCTGGCCACCTGCTCGTAGTCCGGCGCGGCCGAACCGCCCCAGACGCGGTCCACCTCGGCGCGGGCGCGGTCCGCGACGTCAGGGTGCAGGGAGAGGAAGTGCAGGGCGAAGGAGAGCGCACCCGACGTGGTCTCGTGGCCCGCGACCAGGAAGGTGATGACCTGACGGCGGACGTTCTCGGACGACAGCCGCTCGCCGGACTCGGGATGCGCGGTGTCCAGCATCCGGTCGAGCAGGTCGCCCTCCCCGCCGCCGTCCGCGCGCCGGATCCGGACCACCTCGTCGACGATGCGGTTGAGACGGTCGATGTCGGCGGCGTTGCGCCGGCTCGCGCTCCGCAGCAGAAGCGGAGCCAGCGGCGCGGGCACCGCGTTGAGCCGCTGTGCGTAGCTGAGCGTGCCGACCATCGCGGTGATGAAGGGATGCGGCCGGGACCGTTCGAACGACCCGAAGTCGTGCCCGAACCCGGTGCGCGCGATCGTCTCCAGCGTCAGCTTGGTCATGTCACCGGGCACGTCCACCGTCCGGCCCCCGGCGACCGCGCGGTCCCAGCGGTCGGTCAGCCGCTCCGCCACGGCCAGCATCATCGTGTGATAGCCCGCCATGGCCTCACGGTGGAAGCCGGGGGCGAGCACGTCGTGGGCGAGCTGCCAGTTGGGCTCGTGGTTGTACGCGGTGAACAGGCCGTCTCCCGCGACCGGCCGCAGATTGGCCACGCCCAGCCCCACATGCTTGGCGAAGCGCGTCTCGTCGGCCAGATCGGCCGCGAGGTCCGCACCCGACACCAGGACGAACTCCTTGCCGAAGACGTTCCGCCGGAAGATCGGCCCCAGTCGGCGGGCGAGCCGCATCGAGTCCTGCACGGGGGTGCGGCTGCTCGAGCCGATGACGTCACCGAGGAGCGGGACCCGGTGGGGAGGGTGCGGAATGCGGTGCAGCGCGGGCCAGCCCTGCTCCGCACCGCGAAACCCCTTCGGCGGCACGGCCGGTGTCGCGGTCTCCGCCATGCGATTCCCTTCGGTCCGCTCGGCCCGGCAAGCGATTGCGACGCGGTGGGAGCCCGCGGAACCCGTGTTGCACGCGGGTTCAATACGACTCCTCAGTGTCGTCCCGTTGCTGAACCGGCGTCAAGTAAGGTGCGGGAATGGCCGCGAACGAGGGCGGGCGCGTGCGGCGCAGGCTCAGCACCGAGGAGCGTCGCGAGCAGCTTCTGTCGGTCGGGGCCCGGTTGTTCTCGGAAAGTCCGTACGACGACGTGTGGATCGAGCAGGTGGCCGGGATCGCCGGCGTCTCGCGAGGGCTGCTGTACCACTACTTCCCCACCAAACGGGACTTCTTCGCGGCGGTCGTGCGGCGCGAGAGCGACCGGATACTGCGCATGACCGCCGCGGTCCCCGGGGCTCCCGTACGGGAACAGCTCGCGTCGGGGCTCGACGCGTACCTGGAGTACGCGGCGGCGCACGCGCACGGCTACCGAGCCTTCCACCGCGCCGACGCGGCAGGGGACCGGACGGTGCGCCGGGTCTACCAGCAGGCTCTGGCCGCGCAGGAGCGGCAGATCCTGGCGGCACTGGCGGGGGACCCCGAATTCGGCCCGGTGCTCGCACGGCGGCCGGACGCGCGCCTCGCCGTGCGTGGCTGGCTGGCCTTCACCACCGCGGTCTGCCTGGAGTGGCTGCGCGGGTGCGAGCTGAGCCGGGAGCAGGTGCGCGACCTGTGCGCACGCGCCCTGCTCGGCGTTCTCGAGTCCTGAAAGGTCGCGCACAGGTCACGTGATCCGCTTGGCGTACGCCTCGATCTTCGCTAGGTTAGGCAAGGCTTACCTAATAGGAGGTTCGAGGATGGGTGACGACACGCACGGCTGGACGGCCGAACCCGGCGCGGCGGAACGGGCCCGTTCCGTGCTCGCCACCGCATGGTCCTGCGCGGTGACCGCGGGGGGCTCGCGCGAGGAGTTCGTCGGCGCGCACAGCGTGGCCGACGACGGCCGCATCCTGCTGCACGTGCCCGAGGACGGCGCGCTGCTCACCGCCGCGATCTGCGCGCCCCGAGGCGAGCCGTCCGCCGTACTGGAGTTCGCCGACGTCGCGCCCGTCCCGGTGCGCAAGAGGGTCCGTGCCCGGCTGTGGCTCGCCGGCTGGTTCGCCGTCGAGGACGGCCACCTCGCCTTCCGCCCCACGCGGGTGGTGCTGCGGCGGGAGTCCGGAGCCGTCGTCGTCGATCCGGACGAGTTCGCCGCGGCGCGCCCCGATCCGCTCGCCACCGCCGAGGCCCGGCTGCTGACCCACCTCGCCGACTGCCACGGCGACGCGGTCGAGCGGCTCACCCGCCTGGTCGACCCGGACAACCTGCACGGCGTGGTCCGCGTCCGGCCGCTCGCCGTCGACCGGCACGGACTCACGCTGCGCATCGAACGCGTCCGCGCGGGCGGTGACGTACGGCTCCCGTTCCACCGGCCCGCCGACGACCTCGGCCAGCTCACCGAACGCATGCACGTCCTCCTCTCCCGGGCGAGCGCCGTCACCTGCCCCCGCCCGCTGCAACGGCAACGCGCCGACGGCGACGGCTGAGCGGGCGCCCGAGCACACGACCGACCCCGCCCACCGCCCTCGACGCACGTCGGTCACCAGTCACCGTCCTCCACCGGCTTGCCCGGCGCGTCCCCGAGCTGCTTCACCTGGTGCGGCGAAGGCGGCTGCCAGGGCTCGTGGTCGTCCCCGAGCCAGTCGCCGACCGGCTTCACCGACCGGAGCGGGCCGGCCGGGCCGAGGTCCTGCGCGTCCTGGTCGTAGTAGTCGAACCAGGGAAGCCCCGCCCGGGTGTAGGCGGCCCGGTCCACCGGGGACGGCGGCGGCGCCTCGCCCGTGATGCGCCGCCACTCGGGAGGCGTCACCAGGTGGACGAACACCCGCCCCGAGGGCTGCTCGGCCCAGTCCGTCAGCGGCCGTTCGTCCTGATAGACCTCCTGGCGCAGGGAGCCGCCGACACCGAGACCC